>CAMYZR010000095.1 GCA_947303905.1 uncultured Atopobiaceae bacterium | reverse complement strand
TGTCAGCCGTCCTTACGACCTGACCTCGCCACCCGTGGCCTTCATGACCTTGGTCACGAGCTTGAGGTGCGCCTTCTCGACCTCCTCGGAGGTGAGGGTGCGGTCGTCAGCGCGGTAGGTAAGCGAGAAGGCCATAGACTTCTTGCCAACGCCCACGCGCACGGGGTCGCGGTAGACGTCAAACAGGCGAACGTCCTTGAGCAGCTTGCCGCCGGCGCTGGTGATGCGCTGGATGAGCATCTCGTAGGTGACCGACTCGTCCACGACGATGGCCAGGTCTACGTCGACGCCAGGCAGCGTGGGAACGTCCTGGTAGGGCAGCTGCTTCTGCGCGAGCGACTGCAGCGCGTCGACGGAGAGCTCGAAGGCGATGACCGCATCGGAGAGACCGAAGTTCTCCAGCGAAGCGGGATGGATGTTACCCACCCAGCCCAGCGTGCGGTTCTGGGCGATGACCTCGGCAGCAAGGCCGGGCTGCAGCCAGCCGTACTTCTCGGGATCGGCGGGCTTGAACTTGACCTTGGTGATGCGCAGCGTGCGCAGCAGCTCCTCCACGATGCCCTTGGCGTCGAAGAAGTCGTGCTTCACGAACTTGCAGTTCCATGCGTCATCGTCCCAGGAGCCGGAGAGGACGCCAGCCACGAGCGTGGGCTCCTTGGGCAGGCTCTTGTTCTCACGACCAAAGAGCACGCGGCCGATCTCGTAGAGATGCACGTTGGCCACACCATGGTCCTTGTTGAAGGCCACTGCGCGGAGCAGGCCGGGCAGCAGGTCGCGGCGCATCTCGGATTGGTCGGCAACCAGCGGGCGGATGATCTTGACTGGAACGCCCTTGCCCTCGTCGGGCATGCCCAGGCGCTGGAGGTCGCGTGGGTCGGCGAAGCAGTAGGTGCTCGTCTCGGACAGGCCGCAGGCACGCAGGGTCTGGCCGATGGTGCGCAAGCGCATCTGCTCGGGGGTCAGGCCGCCGGCGTGGTTCTTGGCCGCGGGCAGCGTGGGCTCGATGTCACCCTCGCCATACAGACGCACGACCTCCTCGATGAGGTCGATCTCGCGCGTGAGGTCGGGACGGTTGGTGGGGGCGGTCACCGTCCAGCTCTCGTCGCCCGTGCGCTCGACCGTGCAGCCGAGGCGCTCGAGACGGACGGCCATGAAGTCGTCCTCGATGGGAGCGCCGCCGATGAGACGGGCGCGGGCGGGACGGAAGGCCATCTTGGGCGCCTCGACCGGGGCGGGATAGCAGTCCACGATGCCCGGGCACACGGTGGCACCGCAGCAGCTCTCGAAGAGGGCGGCAGCGATGTTCGACACGTCGACGCAGCCGTTGGCATCGACCACGCGCTCGTAGCGGATGGAGGCCTCGCTCATCAGGTCGAGCACGCGACTGGTGCGGCTGATGTTGCCGCTGTTGAAGGCAGCGCTCTCCAGGAGGACGTCCACCGTCTCCTCGGTGATCTCGGAGTCCAGGCCGCCCATCACGCCGGCAAGGGCCACGGGCGTCTCACCGTCGTCGGTGATGAGCAGGTTCTCGGTCGTGAGCTTGCGCTCCTGGCCGTCGAGGGTGGTGAGCATCTCGCCGTCGCGTGCCGCGCGCACCACGATGTGGCGCTTGCCATCACGCTCGCTGAGCTTGCCGAGGTCAAAGGCGTGCAGCGGCTGGCCGGTGAGGAACATCACGTAGTTGGTGACGTCAACCACGTTGTTGATGGTGCGGGCACCGGCGGCGCGGACGCGGTTGGCCAGCCAGTCGGGGCTGGGGCCGATCTTGACGCCACGCACCACGCGCGCGGTGTAGCGCGGGCAGAGCTTTGCGTCATCGATGGTCACGTCCACGAGCTCGCTCGCGTCGGGGCCCTCCTCCTTCTGGATGGTCGGAAGCTCGATGTGGGTGTCCTCGTCGAGCATCGCGGAGACCTCGACCGCAACGCCGGTCATCGACAGGCAGTCCGGGCGGTTGGGAGTCATCTCGCAGTCGATGACGGTGTCGGAAAGCCCCTGGTACTCGGCGAAGTCCATGCCCAGAGGGGCGTCGGCGGGAAGGACCATGATGCCCGAGTGGTCCTCGGAGAGGCCCAGCTCGCGTGCGGAGCAGCACATGCCATAGGAGTCCACGCCGCGCAGCTTGCTCTTCTTGATCTCAAAGCCTCCCGGCAGCACCGCACCAATCGTGGCCACCACGATGTGGTCGCCCTGCTCGAAGTTCTGGGCGCCGCAGACGATCTGCAGCGGGACGGGGTTGCCGTCCTTGTCGACGTTCTTGTCGCCGACGGAGACGGCGAGCTTCCACATGTGGTCGGAATCGGGGTGCGGCTCCTTGGAAACCACCTGGCCGGTGACCACGTGGTCGAAGTCTGCGCCCATGCGCTCGACGGCCTCCACCTCGGTGCCGGTGCGGACGAACTCGGCCACCAGGTCCTGAGGGTCGGCGGGAACGTCCACCATGCTCTTCAGCCATTCATATGAGACGCGCATCTTGTTGCCTTTCTTCTACGCGATTTAATCGATCGGGATGCGGCAGTGCCTAGAACTGACGCAGGAAGCGCATGTCGCCTTCCATGAGCATGCGCAGGTCAGGCAGGTCGTAGCGGAGTGCCGCCACGCGCTCCACGCCGATGCCGAAGGCGAAGCCGGTGTACTTCTCGGAGTCGATGCCGCAGTTCTCCAGAACGTTGGGATCGACCATGCCGCAGCCCAGGATCTCGAGCCAGCCGGTGTTCTTGCAGAAGCGGCAGCCCTTGCCATGGCAGACGCCGCAGGAGACGTCAACCTCGCAGCTGGGCTCGGTGAACGGGAAGAAGTGCGGGCGATAGCGAGTGGCACGGTCCTTGCCGAAGATCTCGCGCGTGAAGTAGTCGAGCGTGCCCTTGAGGTCGCCGAAGGTGATGCCCTCGTCCACGACGAGACCCTCCACCTGGTTGAACTGCGGCAGGTGGTTGGCGTCGGCGGTGTCGGGACGGAAGACCGTGCCCGGGCAGATCATGTAGATGGGCGGCTTGTTCTGCTCCATGTAGTGCACCTGCATGCCCGAGGTCTGGGTGCGCAGCAGCACGTCGGAGTCGCCGAGCACCAGGGGCTCCTTGCCCTCGGGCGCGTTGTCGACCACGTAGAAGGAGTCGCGAGCGGAGCGGCTGGGGTGATCGGCAGGCGCGTTGAGTGCGGTGAAGTTGTACCAGGTGGTCTCCACGTAGGGGCCATCGGCGACGATGTAGCCCAGGCCCGCGAAGATGTCCTCGATCTCCTCGCGAATCTGCGTGATGAGGTGCTGGGTGCCCTTGGGAAGCATGCGGCCAGGCAGCGTGACGTCAGCAGCCTCGGAGGCCATCTTCCTCTGCAGGGCCTCCTTGCCAAGCTCGAGCTTGCGCTGCTTGATGGCGGCCTCCACGTTGGCGCGCACGGTGTTGGCCAGCTGGCCCATCGCCGGACGCTCCTCGGGAGGAATCTTTCCCATCATGCGCATGAGGGCCGTGAGCTGACCCTTCTTGCCCAGTGCCTTGATGCGCAGGTCCTCCAGTGCCTTCATGTCCTGAACGTCGATAAGACTCTCAGTCACTTGCGCCTCAATGGCCTTGAGGTCGTCGGATAGTGCCATACAAGCTCCCCTTTCAAACAAAAAACCGTCCTCGTGCAACAGCACAAGGACGGAGTCTCCGCGGTACCACCTTGTTTGACGCGCATGTTGTCTCTCATGCACGACCACTTTAGGGCCTTACAGCCCCTGTGCCCCGTTCCGTGGGGTTGACGGCTTGCCTACTTGCGCGTGCGCGCGTTCAGGTCGCAGCTGGTGGAGTGAACTCCCGCTCTCTAGGCCCGTGAGCACCTCTCAACCGATGGGCGCCCTCTCTGTCCGTGCCAAACGCGAGTGCGAGACCTCTCCGTCATCGCCTAGGGACGCATGGTAGCACATAGCGGCATGTGGTTTGAGTGGCAATTTGCCTCCAAGCCCGTGCTTCGTGAAATCGCCGAAGTAGGCGACGGGCAACTGGAGCTGGTGCACAGGCCCGTTACGCCTCGAACGGCCACTCCCCCGCCGCAAGCGCCTCGATGGCCTTTGCCACGGCCTCGTCCTCGCAGCGACCGATGTGCCAGCGAGCGACCGCCTTGACCTCAGGCACCGCACCTGCCACAGCCACGCCATTGGGGATGTCACCCACCAGCTCGATGTCGTTGCCCCCGTCGCCGAAGGTCACCGCCTGGTCAATGCCGATGCCCAAGGCCTCGCACAGGATCTCGATGCCCGAAGCCTTGCTGTAGCCCGGGGGCGTGAGGTTGAGGAAGCCGGGCATGGGCAGGTTGAAGTCCAGCTCGGTAACCTCGCCCGTGAGCAGGTCGAGCAGCTCGCGCGTCAGGTCGATGCCGCCCGCATTGAACACGTTGAGCTTGACCACAGGAAAGTCGGGAATCCCCACGTGGTCGACCGCCTGCTCCGCATACACCGGGAAGCTCTCCGCTAGGTCTTCTCGCGTGCCCTCTACCAGCAGCGGCGTGCCGCCGTCAAAGACGATGGCTCCCACGCCCGGCCTGCCGTGGATGGTCGCAAGCACGTGCTCGAGGGCGTCGTGGTCGAGATGCTCCTCGTGAATCATCTGGCCATCGAGATACACCTGCATGCCATTGGTGCCCAGAGCCGTGGCCACGCAGGCATCGTCACCCGCGAAGGTGGGCACCGCGTGGCTGATGCCGCGACCGCTTGCTGGCCCCACGTGGATGCCCGCGTCCATGGCCGCATGGAAGGCCGCAATCACGCGTGGCGATACGATTCGCTGACCGTAGGGCAGTATCGTCCCGTCGATGTCGGTCAGGATGAGCTTGATGTCGGGATGAGCGCTCACGGGGGCTCCCTTTCGCGTAGGATTGAGGGCACCATCATTCTAAAGGCTTTGCTGGAGGCTTCCATGCGTGTGTTCGACTTGCACTGCGACACCATCGACTCGCTCGCCTATGCGGACTACGGCGCGTTTTCCGAGTACGTGCAAGGCGCACGCGGCGGAGACCTGGTCCACAACTCCATCCAGCTGGCTGCCGATCGCATGCCCTGCCCATGGTGCCAGTGCTATGCCATCTGGGTCCCCGACGACCTGACCGCCTTTGGCAAGACGGCTCACGAGTTCTATCGTGGGGCGCGCGACTGGTTCTTTGCCCATACCTCGCCCGACGGGCCTGTGACGCAGGTTCGTGACGCACGCGAGGTCGAGGCGGCGCTCGAGGCGGGCAGGGTGGCCGCGATGCTCACCATCGAGAACGGTCTGCCACTCGACAGCATCGACCTCATCGACGAGGCGGCCGCCGACGGCGTGAAGATGGTGACACTCACCTGGAACGCCGCCAACCCCATAGCCCATGGCAGCCAGGCACAAGGCGGCCTCACAAGCTACGGAAGAGAGGCCCTGCGCGCACTCGAGGACCGGCGGATCGTGGCCGACGTGAGTCATCTCAACGACGAGAGCTTCTGGGACGTAGCGCGCGCGGCGCGGCGCCCCTTTGCCGCAAGCCACTCCAACGCACGCAACGTCTGCGGACACGAGCGCAACCTCACCGACGACCAGTTCCGTGCCATCGTGGACGCCGGCGGCGTGGTGGGCATCAACTACTTCCGCGGATTCCTGTCCGACCGCGTGACTGGCTTTGACGCGCCGGCTGACGGAGAGGTCACCTTCGACGAGCTGGCCGCCCACGTGGAGCACTTCCTCGACTTGGGTGGCGAGCGTACCATCGCCCTGGGCAGCGACTTCGACGGTTCGGAGACACCCGACTGGCTGAGCGCCTGCGAGAAGGTCGCCCCGTTCTACGAGCGTATCTCCAACCGCTTTGGCCAAGACCTTGCCGACCGCATGTTCTGGGACAACGCCCACGACTTCTTCGTCCGTAACGAGACGGCGTAGCGGCACAATCACGCTATGCCGATACACCGAGAAAGGCCACGCCGATGAAGAGAAAAGCCGATACGCCCAGACGCTCGAAGCGCGACGGACTGCTAGCCGTCGCGGTGACCGGCGCGATCTCGCTGCTCATTGCCGTCGCGGTTCCCGCGGGCTGTGCCCTGTCCCTCATGGGCAACTACCATCGCTTCATCAAAGACCTCGGCAATAGCCTCATGTACGCACGCGAGCACGGCACGCTCGAGATGACCATCGACGGCGAGACGCGCGCCGGTGATATGGACCAGGTCGAGAAGCTCTATCAGCTCATCAGCAAGACGGGCATGGGGTCGCCGCTCAGCGAGCTTCCTGACGGCGAGCCCCTCTCCTTCACCTTTGGTGACGGAA
>CAMYZR010000094.1 GCA_947303905.1 uncultured Atopobiaceae bacterium | reverse complement strand
AGACGCGCGAGGAGGTCACGGCCGAGCTGCGGGACCTGGGCTTCACGGTGCTTCCGAGCGCGACCAACTTCTTCTTTGCGACCCATCCCACACTGGCGGCGGCGGACTGGTGCGCGCGCCTGCGCGAGGCCGGCGTGCTTACGCGCTACTACAAGGCGCCGCGCATCGACAACTGGCTGCGCGTGACGGTGGGCACGCCCGAGGAGATGGCCTTCTTCATGCGGGAGACGCGGCGGATTCTGGGCGCCTAGCAGCGCAAGACGGGCGGCGCCTGCCCTCGGGCGCCATGCCACATGTGTCATACTCTCCTCCAATCAGGAGGATGCCATGACCAACATTCTTTTCTTTGACGTGGACGGCACGCTGCTCACCATGAAGGATGGCGAGCAGTACGTGCCGCCCTCGGCCATCGCTTCCATGGCCGAGGCGCGCGAGCGGGGTTGCCGCAGCTATCTGTGCACGGGCCGCTCGCTGGCGGAGGCTCGCTCGGTGGGCGAGCTTCCCATCGACGGCATCATCGGCGCCGCCGGGGGCTTCGTGCTCGACGGCGGGACCATGGTCTACCACCGGGTGCTCGGCGAGGAGGCGGTACGTCGCATCGAAGCCTACCTGCGCGCCTGTGGCGGCACCTACTACCTGGAGTGCAATGATGGGCTCTTCTTCGACGGGGAGTTTCTCGCCTACGCTCGCGAGAGCTGGGGCATCGAGGGCAATGCGAGCTTTGAGGCGATCGTGCACGGCCTCGATGACGTCGACCGCACCGAGGTCAACAAGGTGAGCTTCCGCATCACGTCGGGCACCTCGTACGAGGAGGTCCAGGATGCGCTGGGAGAGGACTTCTACGTCGTGCGCTCGTCCCACGACAGGCCAGAGGTCACGGCAGGCGAGATCTCGGTGAAGGGGGTCAACAAGGCGACGGCCATCGATCTGCTGCTCGACCACCTCGGCCTGCCTGAGGTCAGGACGTTCGGCTTTGGCGACAGCATGAACGACAGGTAGATGCTCGAGCGCTGCGATGAGGCTATAGTGATGGGTAACGCTCGCCATCCCGAGGTCAAGGAGCTCGCGACCTACATCACCAGCAGCGTGTTGGAAGACGGTATCGCCCAAGCCCTGAGGCATTTCGGGCTTGCCAGCTAGGAGGGGCCATGGACATCAGCTATCTGCTTTGGCTACAGGGGCTTCGCGAGTCCGCGCCGGACGCCATCCAGGCGTTCTTGTCGTTCGTGGGCTCGGAGGCGGCGACGGTGCTCACGATGCTCATCCCCTGCGTCATGTACTGGTGCATCGACAAGCGCCGCAGCACGCTGGCGCTCATGACGTACGGCGTGAGCTCCGTGTTCAACCAGCTGATCAAGAACACGGTGTGCTGCTACCGTCCGTGGGTGCGCGACCCGCGCGTGGTACCCGACGAGGTTGCGGTCAAGGGCGCCACGGGCTACTCGTTCCCCAGCTCCCACACGCAGTCTTCGACGAGCGTCCTGGGAAGCTTTGGCTGGGCTTGGCGCGAGAGGCGTTGGCCGATGGTGGTCGGCCTGATATTTGCCCTGCTCGTGGGCTTCTCGCGCAACTTCCTCGGCGTCCATACGCCGCAGGACGTCATCGTTGCCTTCGCCGAGGGCCTAGCGTTCGTGTTCGTCTGCGACAAGCTGCTGTCGTGGGTCGAGGATGGTCCGAATCGCGACCTGCGCGTCCTCGCATGGGGTTGCGCCGCGGTTGTGGTCTTCCTCGTGTACGTGACGGTAAAGCCCTACCCGATGGACTACGTGGACGGCGAGCTGCTCGTCGACCCAAAGGCCATGCTGGTGGATTGCTACAAGATCGGCGGTCTCATGCTGGGGATACTCGCGGGTTGGTACGTGGAGCGCCACTGGGTGGATTTTGAGACGGGTGGCCTGAAGCTGTACCAGATCATCGTGAGGCTGTGCGCTGGCGCCCTCATCGCGCTCGTGCTGTACGTGCCGGTGGGCCATGCGATCGTGGGCGCTCTGGGCAACTACGCGGGGCAGCTCCTGCGCCATGCGATCGTGTTCTTCGTGGTGGTCGCCGTCATCCCGATGCTCTTCCCCAAGCTTGACGCCCTGTTTGCCAAGAGCGAGGTCTAGCGCTAGATTCCGAGCACCTCGTGCATGTGGTCTGCCATGCCGTCGAAGGCGGCCTGTGTCTCGGGCAGGCCCCATCTGCGCGAGAGCATCTGCGCGAGGTGTCCCTGCTCCTTGAGTATGCGCAGGCTCTCGTCGAACACGAGCTCCCACGCAAAGCAGATGTGGCCCAGCATGACGTCCGCGGGATGGTTCCGGATTCCTCGGGGAATGCAGCGATGCTGGTAGAACATGTCGATGCAGGCGGGGGAGAGCTGGCTCCCGCGAATCAGCGCCTCGCTCATGCCGTAGATGTCCTCGATGGGGCAGACGCAGTTGACCTTGAGGATGTCGACCTTGTCGGCATCGCGCAGGACGTCGCAGAGCGCCCGCTCACGCTCCGTGAGTCCCTCGGGCAGGCGGAGGTCGCTATGGTGGGCCACGGCGAGCCAGATGAGCCCGTCGTCCTCATCGCTCTCCACAAAGCTGCGTACGAGCATCGAACCGTCGGCACCTTCCTCGAACAGCAGCTCCGCGCCAAGCTCGGCATGGCTGATGGACTTGGCGTCACTGAAGGTGTCGTAGCGTCTGACCTGCTCGAACCTGCCAATGTCGTGCAGCAGGCCAACCAGCCAGGCAAGCTCCACGTCGTGAGGCGCAAAGCCCTCGGCCAAGGCGATCCTCTCGCAGAGGCCCATAACCCTCAACGTGTGGTCGACCTTGAGGGCAATCCGAGGGTTTCCGCGGTCATAGGCCGAGGTGTAGGCGTCAAAAGCGGCAAGGGCGCGAGTTTTGTCCATGGGCACCTCCGGGTCTTCGGTCTTTTGATTCTACGTGACTCTTGACGCCTGTGCCGCGCGCGGCGCAAGACCCGCTAAGATGTTGTCCTGTCAACGACAGGGTGGGAGGCACCATGGAGGACAACCAATCGATGCTCACGTCGCTCGTGCGTACCTGCGCAAGCGTACTGCTGGCGGGCACGCTGACGATCACGGCGCTGCCGGGATGCTCGGCGTCGCAGCAGCAGGCCTCCCCATCGGAGGAGGGGTCCTCCG
Source organism: uncultured Atopobiaceae bacterium (assembly GCA_947303905.1). Classification (GTDB taxonomy): domain Bacteria; phylum Actinomycetota; class Coriobacteriia; order Coriobacteriales; family Atopobiaceae; genus UBA1367. The sequence goes on along the minus strand of CAMYZR010000094.1, from coordinate 3,162 downwards.
CCACCCAGACGGAGTCCGGACAGCCCCAAGAGGAGGTCGCAGCCACCGACAAGGAGTCCTTTAAGGACGAGGCCTCGTTTGCCCAGTGGCCTGACGAGGCAATCGACCGTCACGATGACGCAAGCGCCTATGCCGTCGCAGAGCTCAAGGGCTGGCAGCTCGAGACTCTGCTCCAGCAGCAACAGTATGCCTGGAGCGAACGCAACCAGATGTGGATCAAGGAGGACGGCTCCGCGGCCGTCGTGGTGGTGAACGCGCAGGGTGAGACCCTCTCCGACGACGACATCGCAAAGCTCGAGGAGGGCGTGAGCGAGGCCGAGGTGAGCTACCGCATCGTGACGAGCAAGTACTCCAACGTGAAGCGCGCCTTCAAGGGGCTTGTGAGCGCCGTGCTCACCTGCGAGGACAGCGAGGTCATCGACGGGGCGGCCATAGGCGTGTGCACGGGCCCCTCCGGAAAGCGCTGCCTGGTCATCGTCGGCGAGAGCAACGACGCGATCGTGGCCACCGTCGTGGGCGAGGAGGCCGTGAAGTCGGGGCTTCTGGAGACCATTGCGGGCAAGCAGGTGGGCACCTCCATCGACTCCGCATTCGAGGCGATGACGGGCCGTGCCATCGGCTCCGTGACAAACTAGGGGATAATGCTCGTCAGGGTATGAAATTGCGCATCTTCTGCGATAATCGACCGTGCTGCAAAAGCCAGGTAAGGAGAGATACATGAAAATCCTGTACAACGACGGACACGTGGGGGAGTGCCCCGAGGGTGAGGAGCTCCACGTCATTCGTCACAGCGCCTCTCACATTCTCGCGCAGGCCATCAAGCGCCTGTATCCCGAGGCAGACTTTGCCTACGGCCCTGCCACCGACAACGGCTTCTACTATGACGTCGACCTGCCCGAGGGCACCAAGATCAGCGAGGACGACTTCCCCGCGATCGAGGCGGAGATGCGCAAGATCTGCAAGGAGAACCTCAAGTTCGAGACCTACGAGCTGCCCCGCGAGGAGGCCATCGCCCACATGGCCGAGCGTGGCGAGAAGTACAAGGTCGAGCACATCGGTGACCTTCCCGAGGACGCCCGCATCACCTTCTACAAGCAGGGCGAGTACGTCGACATGTGCGTCGGCCCGCACCTCATGTACACCAAGGCCCTCAAGGCCTTCAAGCTGACGGGTGTCTCCGGCGCCTACTGGAAGAACGACGCCAACAACAAGATGCTCACCCGCGTCAACGGCATCGCGTTTGCCAGCAAGGCCGACCTCGACGCCCACCTCGCCTTCATCGAGGAGGCCAAGAAGCGCGACCACCGCAAGATCGGCCAGGAGATGGAGCTGTTCATGTTCGCCGACGAGGGCCCGGGCTTCCCGTTCTGGCTTCCCAACGGCACCAAGCTCAAGAACGCCCTCATCGACTACTGGCACGAGATGATGGCACGCTACAACTACGATGAGGTCGAGACTCCTCAGATCCTGTCCCGTAAGCTCTGGGAGACCTCCGGTCACTGGGATCACTACAAGGAGAACATGTACACCACGCTGATCGACGAGGAGGATTACGCCGTCAAGCCGATGAACTGCCCTGGCGCGTGCCTCATCTACAAGTCGCGTCCGCGCAGCTACCGCGACCTGCCGCTCAAGCTCGCCGAGGCCGGTCTCGACCATCGCCATGAGCTCCGTGGCGCCCTGCACGGTCTCTTCCGCGTGCGTGCCTTCACCCAGGATGACGGCCACATCTACGTGACGCCCGAGCAGATCTCCGACATCGTGCTCGAGACCGCCCAGCTCTTCGACGAGTACTACAACCAGTTCGGCTTCGAGTACAAGGTCGAGCTCTCCACCCGTCCCGAGAACTCCATGGGCTCCGACGAGGACTGGGCGCGCGCCGAGGAGGGCCTGCGCGAGGCTCTCGAGAAGATGGGCAAAGAGTACATGCTCAACGAGGGCGACGGCGCCTTCTACGGCCCCAAGATCGACTTCCACCTCAAGGACTGCCTCGGTCGTACCTGGCAGTGCGGCACCATCCAGCTCGACTTCCAGCTTCCGCTGAACTTCGAGCTCGAGTACGTCGGCGCTGACGGCGAGAAGCATCGTCCCATCATGATCCACCGCGCTGGCTTCGGCTCCTTCGAGCGCTTCATCGGCATGCTGACCGAGCAGTACGCCGGCAAGTTCCCCACCTGGCTGGCTCCCTGCCAGGTCAAGGTGCTTCCCGTCTCCGAGAAGACGCGCGCCTACTCCAAGGAGGTCGGCGAGGCCCTGCGCGCCGCTGGCGTCCGCGTGAAGGTCGACGAGCGCGATGAGAAGATTGGCTACAAGATTCGCGAGGCCCGCGGCGTCGACCGTGTGCCCTACATGCTCATCCTGGGTGAGAAGGAGGCCGAGGGCGGCTTCATCTCCGTGCGTGACCGCACCAACGAGACCCACCCCTGCTCCCTCGACGAGTTCATCGCCTCCATCACCGAGGAGATCGTCGAGCGCCGCTAGGAAGCGTCCCTCATAGACCAGTGGCGGACCCCCGACCGAGATGGAAGGTCGGGGGTCCGCTCACATTTTTACTGGGGATGCGAATGACCCCATCCACCCATTTCGGCGACTCAAACAGGGACGTTTGGGGAACAATGAACCTAGTGTTTTGCGCACACCATGCGGAAGTGAGGAGCCCATCATGGCCATTGACGTAGACGATATCAAGCAGCGTGCCAACGACTTCGTTGATCAGGCTTCGGATGTTGCGGAGGACTTCGGCCAGAAGGCAAAGCCCTATGTGGACAAGGCCACTGCCACTGCCAAGCCCTACGTTGACAAGGCGACAGCTACCGCCAAGCCCTACGTTGACAAGGCCGCCGCAACTGCAGCAGACCTCGCCGAGAAGGCGAAGCCGCACGTGGAGAAGGCCAAGGACGCTGCTGGCGACCTTGCCGACAAGGCCAAGCCACACATGGACAAGGCCAAGGTGGCTGCCGGCGACCTCGCCGAGAAGGCCAAGCCCTACGTGGACATGGCTGCAGACGCGGCGTCCGACCTCGCCGAGAAGGCCAAGCCCCACACCTCGCGCGCGATGGAGTGGGCAAGCGGCGTTCTGGACAAGGCCTTCGACATGCTAGAGCGGACCACCAAGACCGACCTCGATCGGGATGGCGTGATCGGCGCTGCCGTCGAGGAGGC
>CAMYZR010000093.1 GCA_947303905.1 uncultured Atopobiaceae bacterium | reverse complement strand
GCCTCGTATTGCTCGAAGGTGCCGCCGCGCAGCATGCAGATGCCCGCGCCGGCGCCGCAGCTCGCGCTGACCGCTCCGCAGAAGGCGGAAAGCTCGCCCACGTAGTACTTGACGTGCACAGCCGTGAGGTCGGAGAGCACCACCGCGCGCACGAGGTCCTCGTGGCTGGACCAGAGCTCGTGCGCGTACTCGAGCACCGGCATCGAGCAGGTGATGCCCTGGTTGCCACTGCCGCAGCAGATGACCACGGGCATGGCGCAACCGCTCATGCGCGCGTCGGAGCCCGCCGCCGCGCTGGCGCGTGCCTTGCAGGTGATGTCGTTGGAGCGGGTCCTCAGCAGCGTGCTGCCGATGTTGGCGCCCCACCTGTTGCGCAGGCCCTCGTCGGAGATGGCCTTGTTGGTCTCGATCTGCCCGGTTATGAGCTCGTCCACGTCCTCCAGCCTGACGGTGCGCGCGAACTCCCAGATGGAGGCAAGCGAGATGGCGGCTCGGGGGTCGTCGGTCACCTCGGCGTGATGGCTTGCCGGCTGGTAGACCTCGCCGAGCGAGACGGGCTTGCCGTCGAGCGTGAGCTCGGTCACGTTGGTGTGGCGCTCCTCGATGCAGGCGACGGCCGTGTGGCCGCTTGCGATGGCGACGGTGCGCACGTAGAGGTTGGGCACGTCCTCCACCAGGCTCACCGAGCAGATGCCCTGCTCGAGAAGGGACTTGGTGCGGATGCGGTCCGCCTCGGTAACGGCCTCGAGCACCTCGAGGGCGCGGGTCTCCTCGCCACCCACGACGCCGAGAAGCGCCGCGGCCTCGATGCCGCGCATGCCCCCGGAGTTGGGGACGGTCACGCTCTTGACGTTCTTGATGATGTTGCCGCTGCAGGCCACGTTGACGTGCTCGGGCAGCTCTCCCAGCACGGCGCGCGCGAGGGCGGAGGCGTAGGCCACGGCGATGGGCTCGGTGCAGCCGAGCGCGCAGACGAGCTCCTCCTGCAGGATGGCGATGTGCTTGTCGTAGGCGGCAGCGTCCATGGTGACTCCCTATGTGAGGTGGTGTTGGTCCCATGATACGGCATGCGTTGCCGGGAGTTCAAAAGCGGGGAGCATAAGGAGCCGTGAGGTGTGTCGAGCGGTGCCGGCGCCCCGAGCGATAGCAAGATGCCCTGCTGCCAGCATCGGCAGCAGGGCATATACAAACTTGATCCCATGGGGCCGCTAGGCGGCGAACCTTTCAGAGGGTAACGACCTAGTAGCTCAGCAAGATGCGCTCGCATCCTCCCGTCTTGGTGTTCTTCAGGGTAATGACGAGTCGATCTCCGCGTTGGGCTTTCGAGACCTTTGAGCCGTTTTTGATGGTTCTATATTCAAACCACCCTCCCCAGCGGTCGAACTTGCCGTATTTGATCGACTGCAGCTTCCATCCGCTCGCGGGCTTCACCTTGACCGTCCCGTTGAGCTTCGCCACGTCGATCATGTACGCAAACTCACCACGCTTCTTTACCGCCTTGCTGGTGAACTTGCTTGCATAGTTCTTCCCGCCGACGGTGAGCGTCTTCACGGGATTGGCCCAGTTCTTGACGACGATGGTCGCCGTGTATTTCTTCCCCTTGTATTTGTAGGTGACCTTGCTCGTCCCCGCCTTCAGTGGGTCCAAGTACAGCAGCGTGTACGTGCCAAGCCTCTTCGCCCTGACGACCTTGGTGTTGCTGGACTTGATGTTCGTCACACTACCGGAACTCCACTCATAGTTGGTGTTGAGGTCTGAGTCTGTGTTCAGATACAGGGTGATGGTGCCCCGCAGCTTTGAGATGTCTCTGGTTGGGACGCCGAGCATGTCGGCCTTGGCAGTTACCGGGTTCACGCTCAGTGCCAACCCAAGGGTGCACAGTATGCCGAACGCCCGAATGAGGTGCGGCTTGATCTTTGCCTTAACGTCTCGCATCGTATCCCCCTTTACTCAGCGGCCCTATGTGGATGGCGCCCTACGCACTCTGGCAAGCCCGACGTCAGAATGCTCTGAAAGAATGCCATTCAATGCGAGTTGATTCTATCATCGGCGTGCCAGTACATCTGTTTTTGAGATGCAGCCCCTCAGACGCCCGTATGGTGTCTCCGCGCATCGTGGCGAGCTGCGCCTCAGGGAATTCGTGTGACGCGCAGCTCGAGATCCTATGTGCCAAGCACGTCATATCTCTAAAAAACCTAGGCTGATGCTTGAAATGTGGAGGTGGAAACGAGTACTCTTAAGAGCGCATGAGTAGGGTGCTCATGCAACTGTATCTGTCGGCCCCCGAGAAGCATGTAAGTTTCCAACCGCGACCGGGCACGAGCCCAACGCCCACGGTAGCCATCATGGTGATCGGGGCCCCGTTTCCGAAAGGGGTCCACCTTTGAGTGAGATTCAGAACTCGTCCATCTTCTCTTTGGACGACGTGTCCGATGAGGAAATGAACCAGCTCATCGACGGCACCATCACCGCATTTGACGAGGGAGACCTGGTAACTGGTACCGTCGTCAAGATCGAGCACGATGAAGTCCTGCTTGACATCGGCTTCAAGTCTGAGGGCGTCATTCCTTCGCGCGAGCTCTCCATCCGCAAGGACGTCGACCCGTCCGAGATCGTTGCCCTGGGCGACGAGATCGAGGCGCTCGTCCTGCAGAAGGAGGACAAGGAGGGTCGCCTGATCCTCTCCAAGAAGCGTGCCGAGTACGAGCGCGCCTGGAACCGCGTCGAGGAGAAGTTCAACGCTGGCGAGAACGTCGAGGGCGAGGTCATCGAGGTTGTCAAGGGCGGCCTGATCCTCGACATCGGCCTGCGCGGCTTCCTGCCCGCCTCCCTCGTCGACCTTCGTCGCGTCAAGGACCTTACCGCCTACCTGGGCACCCGCATCGAGGCCCGCGTCATCGAGATGGACCGCAACCGCAACAACGTCGTCCTCTCCCGTCGCGTCGTGCTCGAGGAGGCCCGCAAGGCCGAGCGCTCCGAGATCCTCTCCAAGCTGCAGAGCGGCATGAGGCTCAAGGGCGTCGTCTCCTCCATCGTCGACTTCGGCGCCTTCGTCGACCTCGGTGGCATCGACGGCCTGATCCACATCTCCGAGCTCTCCTGGAACCATGTCAACCATCCCTCCGAGGTCGTCAAGGTCGGCCAGGAGGTCGAGGTTCAGGTTCTCGACGTCGACCTCAACCGCGAGCGCATCTCCCTCGGTCTCAAGCAGACCACCGAGGATCCCTGGCGCACGCTCGTCAAGAAGTACCCGGTCGGCGCTATCGTCGAGGGCACCGTCACCAAGCTCGTCACCTTTGGCGCCTTCGTCGACCTCGGCGATGGTGTTGAGGGCCTGGTGCACATCTCCGAGATGGCCAAGCAGCACGTCGACGCTCCCGCGCAGGTCTGTGCTGTGGGCGACACCGTCCAGGTCAAGGTCATGGAGATCGACCTCGACCGTCGTCGCATCTCCCTGTCGATGAAGGCCGCTGCCGAGACGCTGGGCGTCGAGGTCGAGGTCAAGCCGATCGACAAGCCCGAGGACGAGGAGGCTCCCGTCGAGGAGTAACTCAGCGTCACATATCGCGTGAGTGGGAGGTCGCCTTCGGGCGGCCTCCTTTTTGCGCAGGGGCATCGCTTGGCTCTGGGCCCAGCTCTTCCTTGGCGGGCATTTCTTGATGCTCTTCTTGTCCATCGGGTGGATAGCGTCGCGCTTCTTTGCGATAATCGCATGATGCCCCGTAGGTTCTAGGACTAAAGACGGTCTTTATCGGGCAACATAGGTCACATGGTTAGAGGCGCACCGGGCATGTGCGTCTGAGCAGAAAGCATTGGGTGGTCGCACATGGATAAGCAGGCTCTCATCGATCGCATCACCAACTGGATGCGGGGTCGCAACGGCTCCGACGCGTTGGGCAACTTCGTCCTAGGCGTATCGGTCGTGCTGCTTGTCATCAACATCTTCACGCGCAACCAAGTCGTGAGCGTGCTTGCCCTGGCAGCGGTGCTCTACTCCTGCTGGCGCACCTCTTCCAAGAACCTTGCACAGCGTCGTGCGGAGAACCGCGCGTTCCTCAGGTTCGTCGCGCCGGTCGCCAGCTGGGTACGAAACCCCAAGGCAAGCATCGACGAGACGCGCAACTACCGTCACCTCTCCTGCCCCAACTGCGGCCAGAAGGTGCGTGTCCCGCGCGGCAAGGGCAAGATTCGCGTTACCTGCCCCACCTGTCACGAGAAGTTTGACGCCCGCTCCTAGCGGAGGCTTCATGCGCACGGTTTTTCTTGCGGGTGGAATAGGCTCGGGCAAGTCGACGGTGGCCCATGAGCTGGAGAGGCTCGGTTGTTGCCGCATCGACCTCGACGAGCTCTCACGGGAGGTCCTGCAGCCGGGCTCGCCGACGACCCTTGAGGTCGCGCGCGCCTTTGGCCCGGAACTTCTCGACGAGAGGGGCGTTCTTGACCGACGGCTCTTGGCGGCGCGCGCGTTCGCCACGAGCGAGGATGCGGCGCTGCTCGAGCGCATCGAGCTGCCCGCCATCGCGCGGCTTCTCGAGGAACGTCTGGGCGCCCTTTCCAACACCTCCGACCCTCCCGCGATCTGCCTGGTGGAGATTCCGCTGCTTGACCGTGCCGACGCCATGCGCCATCTCGCCTCGGAGACCGTGCTGGTCGACTGTCCGCTCGAGCTCAGGCGCGTCCGTGCCGTCGAGCGGGGCATGACCGAGGAGGACTTTGACGCGCGTGTGGCAAACCAGCCCACAGACGAATGGCTGAGGGCCCATGCGGACACCGTCATTTCGAACACTGGAACATATGACGAGCTGATCGCGCAGGTGCATGCCTGGTACGAGGCTCAAAAAGGAGGTGAGTGACATGGCAAGGACGCGTTTCTTCAAGTGGTATCGCACGATGCCCATTATGGCCAGGCTGCTCATCGCAGGACTCAGCTTGGGCTTCGTGCGCCTGCCCGGCGCGCTCGCAAGGCGCTACCTCTATCCGGTGAGCTACGAGCAGGCCATACTCGAATCGTCCGAGCGTCACGGGGTCGACCCGCTTCTGGTATGCGCGGTCATCAAGTGCGAGTCCAATTGGGACAGCGCCGCGGTGTCGGACGCGGGAGCCGTGGGACTCATGCAGCTCATGCCCGACACCTCGTCCGAGCTTGCCTACTATGGCCTGGTGGACGTCTGGGGCTACGACCCGGAGAACCTCACCGACCCTGCGACCAACATCGAGTACGGTTGCGCGTACCTATCCCAGCTGCAGTCGCAGCTGGGGTCCACGGACGAGGTCATCGCGGCCTATAACGCGGGGCCGGGGTCGGTCGGGGAGTGGCTCGCCGAGGGCGGAGACATCGCCGACGCGATCAAGTTCCCCGAGACGGCGCTCTACCTCAAGCGTGTGAACAAGACCTACGAGCGCTACGGGCAGCTCTACACCTCAGGGTTGAGCGAGCGGTAGACGCCCATAACCACGTCGTCGCCATTCATCTCGAAGATCGATGCCATGACGGGCTGCGCGGAGTAGAGCGCGCCGTCATCCATGCAGGCCACGGCAGCTCCGAGCAGGCGCTCTCCGTCACTGCGGACGCAGCCCAGGGGGATGCCCTCGCGGGCGAGCATCGCGTCTGCCTGCTCCTCCGTCGGTCGCTCGAGGCTGGGGATGGACTTGACGAGGTCGTCGAGCTCCTCGCGCGCCTGGGCGGCCACTGGCGAGTTGTGCCAGGTCAGGGAGCGCACGTAGCAGGCGGCGGCGAGGTCCTCGCGCCCGAGCTTCCACTCCATGTAGGCAAGGCGGTAGTGGCAGACGGAGGCGTCGCGCGGGGTTATGGCGTGATGCAGGGTCTTGACGATGAGGTCGGCCGCTTCGTATATGCGTGACTCGGACTCGAGCACGCGCACCCTGCGCAGGGCTGCGAAGGTCGACGTGGGGGCAAGCCGCATGCAGGTGTCCGCGTGCGCGAGCGCCTCGTCGTTTCGGCCCAGCATGCCAAGCGCGATCGAGGCGTTGGCATGGGCGTTGAAGTAGGCGTCGGGTACCAGGCGAATCTCGCGCCCGCCCTCGTCCACGACGAGGTTGTGGTTGATGCGCTCCTGGACGGAGCCGAAGTAGCGATACACGCAGGCGTCGTCGTCGAGGTAGGCGCCCATGTCATCGATGGGGGAGAGGGCAGACTCGAGCAGTGAGAGCGCGGCCTCCGGGTCCTCGTGGCCGTTCTCGTCATCGAGCAGCTCGACGGCACGCGAGACCGCGCGGTCGAGCGACGACCCGTCGATGAAGAGTCGGCTCAGGTCGCCTTGGTTCTCGAGCTCCACCT
>CAMYZR010000092.1 GCA_947303905.1 uncultured Atopobiaceae bacterium | reverse complement strand
GCGCGCAACATCGAGAACGGCGGCAGCCTGACCATCCTCGCCAGCGCGCTCATCGATACCGGCTCCAAGATGGACGAGGTCATCTTCGAGGAGTTCAAGGGCACGGGCAACATGGAGCTCAAGCTCGACCGCGAGCTCGCCGACAAGCGCATCTTCCCAGCCATCGACCCGGTCGCCTCGGGCACGCGCAACGAGGACCTGCTCATCGAGGCGGAGCTGCAGCCCTTCGTGTGGGGCATCCGTCGCATCCTCGCCAACATGAACAACACCGAGCGTGCTGCCACCGCCTTGGTCAAGGGCCTCAAGAGCACCAAGGACAACCAGGAGTTCCTCATCCGCTCCGCGCGCAAGGCGCAGCAGTCGGACATCATGCTCTAGCGCCAGCGTCAAACCGCACGACCGACGCTCCCTCGACTCGCTTTGGGTTGGGGGAGCGTTTTTTTGGCACGCAAACCCTCACGGAGCACGTGTGCCACTCCCTCTGTCTTGCGCCACATACCTGCATCTTTGGCACTTTTGGCTTTTAGGTGCACAGATTGTTTGCAAAAGCTTGAAGTTGGAGTAAAGTCTATTTCTGTCGGGGCATTATGTCTCGATGTTAGGTTACGACGGCACACACACATCCAACGAAGCACGCCGCTACGAACCGAATCGCTCCTTGTTCGTCACTCTGCACGGGCGTGCTTCAGCGTATGCCAGGTGTGTGCCATCGACGGAGGAGGGGTACGCCACATGACGGAGACTGGTAGCCATCCTGCTGTATTCGCGGGACTTTTGGGCGGCGCCGCATGGTCAGTTCCGACTCTCGCTCTCGCCGTGCCGGCAGACGGGGTCGTCGAGGCTGTCAAGGGGTCGTTGCTGCTGCAGTTCACCCTCGGCTGCGCCATCGGCGCAGGCCTTGCTGGGGCAATCATCTTCGTTCAGGACCGTCTCGATGCCCGCAAGGCCTCCGTGGTGGACGAGGAGGAGGAAGAGGTCGACCTGGAGGCAGAGGAGGAGCCCAGCGATGACCTGTGGAGCGAGTCCTCGCTCAATCTCGTGCGCGCGCAGGTCGAGGAGATCGATGATGATCCGACCGGCGACCTTGGCAGGTTCCGCACTGGTCAGATAACCATCGACCTACCGGTTCTCGACGAGGAGGTCGCAGCCGCGGCCGCAACCGCAGAGCCGCGTCGTCCGCGCCACGCCAAGCATGCCGCCGCAGCCCCCTCCACGGCCAGGGCGACAGAGACCAAGCGCCCCGGTCGCCACTTCGCGCAGGCCGAGCAGCAGGAGTCGCTGGTCGCGGCCCTGGTGAGCAGCGTGAGCGTTCCCGAGCCGTCGCGCGGCAGGCACTTTGCCGCAAACGTGGTCGTCACCCCGCTTTCCGCTCCCGCTCCCGTTGTCGTCGAGGACGTAGATCCCGAGGCCTCCCAGACGACCGGCAAGCTCTTCAAGCTCGAGGAGCTTTCCAAGGCCAACGACGATCAGGCGGCACAGCTTCGCAGGCGCGAGCTTCTGGTCAACCTGCCCTCCTTCGACATGCACGAGGTCGTGGAGAGCAAGACCCCGGCTGCTGCGGTGGAGGAGCCGGCCGCTCCCGTGGCCGAGAAGGTCTCCAACGTGGCAAAGGCTTCTGGAGGGCCGCGTCACTTCGCCTCGAACGCGAAGGCTGCCAAGGGCAAGGCAAAGTCCTCCAAGTCTGAGCGCAAGGGCATCACGGGCCGCATCATGGTGCGCATGGCCGAGCGCACGCGCAGCGTCCGCGAGGTTCTCGCCGATCGCCTGAGCGATGACGCGATGAACGGCATCCCCGTGATCGAGCGCGCCGACGGCAGTGTCAGCGACGTGGCCCCCACCTGGTTCGACCACTCCTTCATTCCCGCCATCGCCAGCCTCACCGGCATCACGGGCAAGCTCGACGACACCGTCGAGCAGACGGCCTCCGATCTCAACAAGCCCGTCGTCGCCAAGGTGAAGACCGATGACGAGCCGTCGCGCAGTGCCTACATCTCCCGCCACGTGGCGGAGGTCAACGTGGGCATGTTCCCCGAGCGCCGCAGCGCAGACGAGCTCGACAACGTCGACGCCTGGGAAGAGGCGCTGGCGGCGATGGGGGAGACCATCGCCCGCGAGACCCCCGTCTTCCAGGACGTGGTGGGCGGTCCGGCCACCATCGACGACCCCGACGGGCTCGAGGGCCCCCCGGGATTCATCCCCTTCAGGGTGCCGGCCGCGCATCCGGAGGTCGTGGACACCGAGACCTACGTCGACTACCTGCTTCGCGACGAGCTCTCGCAGAACAGCGCAGAGGTCGTGCGCAACTCCGTCCACGCGCACCTGCGCGTCATCGAGGGCGGCACGAGCCCGCGCCTGGTGCGCCGTCGTCCGACCGATACGGGCAAGCTTGGCACCGGCAAGGTCAACACCGGCCGCCACTTCGCGCAGCAGAGCCTGGCGGCGCAAGCATAAAAGCCATCATTCATGACATACCGGAGAAGGCCGCGGGCATCGTCGCTCGCGGCCTTCTCGCATTTCGGGCGCGTGCCACCAAAGGGCTGCATGTCATGTTGCAGAGCAGAAAACTCTTGTGCATGAGGGTCCGGCACAAACGTATGTGTGGCTAGAGTACATACATGCATTCATGGCATCAAAAAAGGGAGAAAGGTTTGCTATGAACACCAACATCTCGCGTCGCTCCTTCCTGGCAGCCTCCGGCTCCGTTGCCGCCTCTGCCATCCTCGCCGGCTGCGGTGGCTCCTCTGACGGTGGCTCCGAGGCCGCTTCCGACACCTTCAAGATCGGTGGCATCGGCCCCGTCACCGGTGGCGCAGCCCTCTATGGCATCGCCACCAAGTTCGGCGCCCAGGTGGCTGTCGACGAGGTCAACGCCGCTGGCAACCTCAAGATGGAGCTCAACTGGCAGGACGACGAGCACGATCCCGAGAAGTCCGTCAACGCGTACAACAACCTGAAGGACTGGGGCCTGCAGATTCTGGTCGGCACCACCACGACCAACCCTTGCGTTGCCGTCTCCTCCCTCACCAACGCCGACCGCATCTTCCAGCTGACCCCGTCCGCCTCCTCCGTCAACGTCCTCGGTGGCGAGGAGATCGGCGCTGACAACCCGCGCAAGGACAACGTCTTCCAGATGTGCTTCACCGACCCCAACCAGGGCATCGCGTCCGCACAGTACATCGACGAGCAGAAGCTCGGCACCAAGATCGCCATCATCTACAACAACGCCGACGCCTACTCCACCGGCATCTACCAGAAGTTCCAGGAGGAGGCCGACGCCCGCAAGCTCGAGGTCGTCTCCACCACCACCTTCACCGACGACAACGCCACCGACTTCTCGGCCCAGCTCAACAAGGCCAAGGACGCCGGCGCCGACCTCATCTTCCTGCCCATCTACTATCAGCCGGCCTCCATCATCCTCAAGCAGGCCTCCGACATGGGCTATGCCCCCAAGTTCTTCGGCGTTGACGGCATGGACGGCATCCTGGGCCTCGAGGGCTTCGACACCTCGCTGGCCGAGGGCGTCATGCTGCTGACCCCGTTCGTGGCCACCGACACCGACGAGGCCACCCAGGCCTTCGTCGCAGCCTACAAGGAGGCCGCGAAGACCGACGAGGACCCGATTCAGTTTGCCGCCGACGCCTATGACTGCGTCATGGCCATCGCCCAGGCCATCGAGGCCGCCGGCATCACGCCCGACATGGCCACCGCCGACATGTGCGACAAGTTCATCGAGACCTTCACCGGCGACTTCGAGTTCTCCGGCCTGACCTGCCCGGTGGGCGAGGTCATGACCTGGTCCGCGACCGGCGAGGTCACCAAGGACCCGAAGGGCATGGTCATCGAGGGTGGCGTATACCAGCCGATCGCGTAGCGCTGGCCGTCCCCAACAAATAGCGTGTTGCGGAGGCCACCGGTCAGGTGGCCTCCGTTATACTGAATGACTGCCCGTTACATCTGTCCCGTCCCTCTTAGAGAGGAGGTTGGCGTGAGCTTCCTCATCGCTCTGATCAATGGCATAAGCCTGGGAAGCGTCTATGCCATCATCGCCTTGGGCTACACCATGGTGTATGGCATTGCGAAGATGCTGAACTTTGCCCACGGCGACGTCATCATGGTCGGTGGCTACCTCTGCTTCATTGCCATCAACTCGCTGGGCCTTCCGCCTTTGGTGGGCATCCTTCTGTCGGTTGTCGGCTGCACGTGCCTCGGCATCGTCGTCGAGCGCGCCGCCTACAAGCCGCTGCGTCAGGCGCCGTCTCTGGCCGTGCTGATCACCGCCATCGGCGTGAGCTACTTCCTGCAGAACTCAGCCCTGCTCATCTGGGGTGCCGACCCGAAGGCCTTCCCCTCGGTGGTCAACTTCCCCTCGCTCAAGCTGCTCAATGGCCAGCTCACCATAAACTCGATCACCGTCGTGACGGTGCTGACGGCTGCGGTGGTCATGGTCGGCCTCACGCTCTTCACGCAGCGCACCAAGATGGGCAAGGCCATGCGCGCCTGCTCCGAGGACAAGGGAGCGGCCCAGCTCATGGGCATCAACGTCGACACCACCATCTCGATGGTCTTTGCCATCGGCTCGGGCCTGGCGGCCATCGCCGGCGTGCTTTTGTGCTCCGCTTATCCCACGCTGATGCCCACGACGGGCTCCATGCCGGGTATCAAGGCCTTCACCGCGGCCGTCTTCGGCGGCATCGGGTCCATCCCGGGCGCCGCGCTCGGCGGCATCCTGCTGGGCGTCATCGAGATCATGTCCAAGACCTACATCTCCACCCAGCTCTCCGATGCCATCGTCTTCGGCGTGCTCATCGTGGTGCTGCTCATCCGTCCTGCCGGCCTGCTCGGCAAAGAGACTCGCGAGAAGGTGTAGGCCATGGACTTCATTCGCAACATGAGCAAGGAAAGCCGCTCCAACTTCATCACCTATGCCATGGTCATCGTGGCGTTTCTCATCATGCAGGCGCTCTCGTCCATGCATGCCATCTCGAGCTCGATGACGGGCCTGCTCGTGCCCATCACGGCCTACATCTGCATGTCGATCTCGCTCAACCTGGTCGTCGGCGTGTCGGGCGAGCTCTCGCTCGGCCACGCGGGCTTCATGAGCGTCGGCGCCTTCACGGGCGTCGTGGCCGCCGCCGCACTGGCCGGCGTCGTCGAGTCCACGATGCTGCGCCTGTTGCTCTCCATTGTCATCGCGGGCGCCGCCGCGGCGGTCGCCGGCATCCTCGTCGGCATCCCCGTCATGCGCCTTCGCGGCGACTACCTGGCCATCGTGACCCTGGCCTTCGGCGAGATCATCAAGAACCTGCTCAACAACCTCTACGTGGGCCTGGATTCCCGCGGCCTGCACTTCTCCATGACCGACACCGCCACGCTGGGCATGGACGGGGGCAAGGTGCTCGTCAACGGGCCGCAGGGCGCCGTGGGCTTCCCGATGATCTCCACCTTCACTGCCGGCTTCCTGCTGGTCATGTTCACCCTCTTCGTAGTGCAGAACCTGATCTACAGCCGGTCTGGCCGCGCCATCAAGGCCGTGCGCGACAACCGCATCGCCGCCGAGTCGGTGGGCATCGACACCACCAAGTACCGCCTCATGGCCTTTGTGGTCTCCGCGGCCCTGGCAGGCATGGCCGGCGCGCTCTACGCGCAGAACTACACGGCCATCGTGCCCAAGAAGTTCGACTTCAACACCTCGATCCTGATCCTGGTCTTCGTCGTCCTCGGCGGCATGGGCAACATCCGCGGTGGCATCCTCTCCGCGGCCCTGCTGACCATCCTGCCCGAGAAGCTGCGCTTCATCGGCGACTACCGCATGCTGATGTACGCCATCGTGCTCATCCTCGTCATGCTCTTCTCCAACAACGCGCAGGTGCGCATGCAGGTCGAGTCCGTCCAGGACGAGATCTCGCGCAGGATGGACGACCAGTTCGAGGCACAGGGATCGAAGGGAGGTGACGCGCGATGACCCGCGAGGGAGGCACCTACAAGGCCCAGAGCGAGCATGCCGCTAAGACGGAGACGCGCCACGGGGGCACCTACAAGGCACAGGCCGACCGCGCCGCCGGCAAGCCGGCGCCCGTGGAGAAGCCCGCCCGCCAGCGCACCAAGATGGTCGCGCCGCCCAACGACTACCTCGTGCCGGAGCGTGACGCGCTGTTCACCCCGGTGCTCGAGTGCCGCCATCTGGGCATCGACTTCGGCGGCCTCAAGGCCGTCGAGGACCTCAACCTCATGGTGGGCAAGACCGAGATCGCCGGCCTGATCGGCCCCAACGGCGCTGGCAAGACCACCGTCTTCAACCTGCTGACCA
>CAMYZR010000091.1 GCA_947303905.1 uncultured Atopobiaceae bacterium | reverse complement strand
ACGCAGCAGCAGGCGATGGCTCGCGAGCTCCGCCTCAGACGGGTCCTCCTTGAGGGTGGGGGCATAGAGCTGGGACATCTTCATGTAGTGCTTCATAGGGCTATCCTTTCTGCGCGCACGAGAGCGCACCTGACTATCTTACACGCCGAAGCGCGCCTCGATCTCGGCAAAGAGCTCGTCGACCATGTCCTCCTCGCGCACCTTGCGCAGGGGCTCTCCCCCGACGAACAGCAATCCCTGTCCCTTTCCGCAGGCAATGCCGATGTCGGCGTCGCGTGCCTCGCCCGGCCCGTTGACCACGCAGCCCATGACGGCCACGCTGATGGGGGCGTTGACGCGAGACAGGCGGCGAGAGACCTCCTCTGCCATGGAGATGAGGTCCACCTGGGTGCGGCCACAGGTGGGGCAGCTCACGAGCTCGGGATGCAGGCGACGGATGCCAAGCGAGCTAAGCAGATCCCAGGCGACGTCAACCTCCTCGACGGGATCTGCCGTGAGGGAGAGGCGGATGGTGTTGCCAATGCCCTCGGCGAGCAGGATTCCCACGCCGACCGAGTTCTTGACGGTACCCTGACGGAGCGTCCCCGCCTCGGTCACCCCCAGATGCAGTGGAACCTGGGGCAGCTCGCGAGAGAGCGCGCGATAGGTCTCGATCGTCACCGGGACGGAATGGGCCTTTGCCGAAAGCACGACGTTGGTGAAGCCGCGGTTCTCGAAGTGCTCGACAAACGACACGCTCGAGGCGACGAGCTTCTCGGGCAGGGTCAGCTCTGCCCTCTCGGCGACGGCCAGGTCGAGCGACCCGGCATTGACGCCGATGCGTATGGCGCAGCCAGCCTCTCCGGCAGCATCGATGACGGCATACACCTTGTCGAACGACCCGATGTTGCCCGGATTGGTGCGCAGGGCTGCCGCACCATGCGCAGCCGCGCCCATGGCAAGCCGGTAGTCGAAGTGTATGTCGGCCACGACGGGAATAGGCGACTCCTCGCAGATGCGCGCGAAGGGCTCCAGAGACTCCTTGTTGGGCACGGTGGCGCGAATGATGTCGCAGCCCGCATCGGCAAGCTGGACTATCTGCGCCAAGGTGGCGTCAGCGTCGGCAGTCTTGGTGTTGCACATGGACTGCACGGTGACGGGTGCTCCCCCTCCGACAGCCACATCGCCGACCATCACGCTTCTCGTGAGGTCGCGGGGCAGCATGGCCCCCCTGTCCTTGCGAACGTCCTGTTCCATGGCGTCTCCTTGCAGCCTAGCCAAGACCCAGCAGCATCATGATGTCGTTTCTGAGGGCAAAGCAGAAAATGAAGAGGAAGAAGGCGAGGCCCACGTAGCTGACCGCGCTCTGCGCCTTGGCAGAGAGCGGACGGCGGGCCACCAGCTGAATGAGCTCGATCAGGATCTTGCCACCATCCAGCGGCGGGACGGGCAGCAGGTTCATGAAGCCGAGCGACATGGAGATGGCGGCCGCGAGAAGAACTAGGTCCTCCATGCCAGATGCCGCCGCCTCGGATGCCATCGCGGAGATGCCGACGATGGAGGACGACTGGCTGACCACCTCGATGGTGTGCTGGGGCATGATGATCCGGACAACGGTCGATCCCACGAGCTTCACATAGGAGAAGCTGACCTGCACTGCCTCGCTAAAGCTCGGATGATAGGTCTCCATGAGGGCGTTCACGCCGATGACGTCGGGCTTCTCCCCCTCGGGGATGTCGATGACGGTCTCGAAGGTCTCCCCGTTGCGCTCATAGGCAACCGGGATGTCCTCTCCCTGCTCCAACGAGAGGTCGATGGCGTCGCAGAGGTCGACCCACGTGGCGATGTCCCTGCCACCAAGCTGCAGGATGGTGTCGCCCTCGCGCAGGCCCGCGGCCTGTGCGAGCGAGCCCTCGGACACGCCACCGAGAACGTTCGAGTTGGCATTGACCTCGACGCCGCCGATCATGAGCGCGCCGACGAGCATGACGAGCGCGAAGGTTATGTTGACCATGGGACCCGCGAGCAGCGTCAGCACGCGCGGGACAAAGCCCTTTCCGCGATACGTGCGCGCTGCCTCCTGCTCGAAGAAGGCCTGTGCATCGCCGATGGGCCTCGGTGCGCCTGCCGGCGTGGTCCCCGGACCCGAGAAGTCGTGCCTGGTGTCATACTCGGTCAGCAGGTTGCCATCTCGCTCCAGCGTCTCGAAGGCCTCTGGCCATTCGGACTGCCAGGCGAACTCGCCCGCCGCCTCGTTGTAGAACGGGCGTATGGAACCCATGTCCACGAGCACGGCCAGCAGCTCGAAGGCATGCTCCCTGTCGATGGAGAGACGATTGGCCACATCCTGGGCAGTTATGCGTCCGGCGCTCTGCACGATTGCGAGCGCCGGGGCAAGCAGCTCGTCATACTCGCCGTCCAGGCCGCAGATGCGGTTGTAGCCGCCCAGCAGGATGGGCGTGACGCCGAACTCGGTGCCGATTCTCTTTGACTTGAACGAGAGCCGGTAGCGGCTCGGCAGTCCCAAGAAGAACTCCGTGACGCGCATGCCAAACGCTCGAGCGACGAGAAAATGCCCGCCTTCGTGCACGAAGACGAGAGCAGAAAGAACGAGCATTCCCCAAAAGACGGCAGATAGCACACTAGAAAGCACCGTCATTAACCAAGCCTCCCTAAGGCATCGCGTGCCTTGTCGCGAGCCCACGCATCGATTTCCTCCAGTTGTACGAGGCTTGATACGGTTTCGGGCTCGTGGGCGTCCATCGCTGCCGAGACTATCCTCTCAATATCCATAAAGCCGCAATCGCCACGCCTGAAGGCCTCGTTGGCGATCTCGTTTGCGGCATTGAGCACGCAGGGCATGGTGCCGCCGATGCGGCCCGCCTCACGCGCCAGGGCAAGGCAGCCGAAGGTGTCCTCGTCAGCCTCGCCAAAGGTGATCGGGCTCTCCTGGCACCAGTCGATGCGCTCGCAGGGCGTCTCCCAGCGCTCAGGGTAGCTCAGTGCGTACTGTATGGGAATGCGCATGTCCGAGGGGCCCAGCTGCGCCAAGGTCGAGCCGTCCGAGAACTCGACCATCGAGTGGATCCTGCTCTGCCGCTGCACGAGCACGCGCACGTCGTCGATGTCGATCTCAAAGAGGTGGTCTGCCTCGAGCACCTCGAAGCCCTTGTTCATGAGGCTGGCGGAGTCGATGGTGATCTTAGCCCCCATGAGCCAGGTCGGGTGCGCGAGGGCGTCGGCTGCGGTCTTGCCTGCAAGCTCGTCGCGCGTCATGCCAAAGAAGGGTCCTCCCGAGCAGGTGAGCCAGATGCGGTGCACGTCACGCGTGCGCTCCCCCACCAGGCACTGGAAGATGGCACTGTGCTCGGAATCGACCGGGATGAGCATGCCAGGCCTTGCCAAGGGCATCAGCAGATCGCCCGCCACGATGATGGACTCCTTGTTGGCATAGGCGAGCACCTTGCCCGCCTTGAGCGCCTCGTAGCCAGCGCGAATGCCAGCGGCGCCGACAAGCGCATTGACCACGCAGTCGACATCGGGAAGGGCGGCAAGCTCGGCCAGCGCGTCGGGGCCATACGTGAGCGAGCAGCCCTCGGGGAGCTCGTCGAGCACGCTGTCCTTTGCATGGCCCGTGTCCGCGACGCAGGCATGGGCGACGCCAAACTCGCGCGCAGCGGCCACCAGCGCATCGGTAGACGCATATGCTGACAAGGCGACCACACGCACCTTGTCAGCATGCTGGCGGCACACGTCCAATGTCTGCGTGCCAATGGATCCCGTGCAACCAAGGACAGCCACGCGCAGCGGCCTTGGACGCTCGGCACGCGGAGCAGTGTCCTCAAAGATGCTCACACAACACCACCAATTCTCAAGAGCAGAAATGCCGTCATGACGCCAAAGATGAGGGCGTCGCTGCGGTCAAGCATGCCTCCGTGCCCGGGGAGCAGGTCGCCGGAGTCCTTGACGCCAAAGCCGCGCTTGATGCGCGACTCGAAGAGGTCGCCCAGAACGGCCATGCCGCCGACGGCAAGGCCGCATATGAGGACCAGGTACAGCTTGATGCTGCGCACCTTGAGGAACCACAGGACCATCCAGATGAGCATGCAGCCACCCATGCCGCCCCAGAAGCCCTCGACGCTCTTGTTGGGAGAGATCCTGGGAGCGAGCTTGCGCTTGCCGAAGCGAGAGCCGACGAAGTAGGCCATCGCGTCATCGAGCCAGATGGAGCCAAGGACGCCAAAGGCGAGCAGGAATCCCTGGGTGCCGGGATCACAGGCGCGGATCATGGTCACAGCTGAGAAGCCAAAGCCCGTGTAGATCGAGACGAACACCGTCATGGCTACGTCATTGATGGTCACGCGGGGCATGGCCACATACCAGACGGCGCATGACACCAGGATGGCCATGAGGGCCAGCACGGGAATCTCGAAACGAGACACGAGCGGAGCAAGCGGGAACAAGGCGGCGGCGCCAAGCGCAATGATGTCATTGGGCTGGCGTCCCGAGTTGTGCAGCATGCGCAGCAGCTCGTAGGCGCACATCGTTGCCATCAGCGCGGACACGACGGCGGTCACGCATATGCCCGCATACAGGCAGCTGACCACGACCACGAAGTAGATAGCGCCGACAACGGTGCGCACGAGCATCGCGTTGCCCTTCTTTTGGCCATCGCTCATTGGTTGACCACTCCCCCAAACCGCCTGTTTCGGCTCTGGAATGCACGAATGGCTCGCAGCATCTCCCAGCGGTCGAAGTCAGGCCACATGATGTCAGTGACATAGAACTCTGTATAGGCGAGCTGCCACAAGAGGTAGTTGGAGAGCCTGAGCTCTCCAGACGTGCGGATGAGCAGCTCGGGGTCAGGGAGGCCTGCCGTGTAGAGCCTCGAGGCAATGGCGGATTCGTCAATGTCGTCGACGGACAAGGCTCCCGAACTCACGTCTTGTGCGATCAGCCGTGCCGCACGTGTCATCTCGGCGCGCGAGCCGTAGTTGACCGCAAGTGCAAAGACCATGCCCGTATGGTCTGATGTCTCGTCAAGGCCCTGATAAAAGACGTCGCGCGTCTTCTTGGGCAATGCGTCGAGGTCCCCCAGGAACCGCAGCCTCACGTTCTCCTGATGGAACAGGGGAAGCTCCTTGACCAGCGTGGTCGCAAAAAGGTGCATGAGTAGGTCAACCTCGCGCTGGGGGCGACGCCAGTTCTCCGTGGAGAAGGCGTAGACCGACAGGGCGTCAAGTCCCAGTCGGACGCTGGTGGTAACCGTCTCACGCAACGCATCGACGCCGGCGACATGACCCTTCGATCGGTCTAGCCCGCGAGCCTGTGCCCACCTGCCGTTACCATCCATGATGATGGACACGTGGGACGGCAGGTGGTTCACGTCGACGTCATCGAGCGTGATGTCACCAGGCGACGAGGAGTAGTACTCGCGGAGGAGCACCTCGTCACGGTTCATCTAGATCTCCATTACCTCGGCGGACTTGGCCTTGAGAAGCTCGTCGACCTTCTTGCTGTAGTCGTCGGTGAGCTTCTGGATGGCCTTCTTCTCCCGCTTGAGATCGTCCTCGGTGATCTCGCCATCCTTCTCGGCACGCTCCGCCTTCTCGTTGGCATGGCGACGGGCGTTGCGCACCGCGATCTTGCCCTCCTCGGCGTACTTGTTGCACTCCTTGACGAGCTCGCGACGACGCTCCTCGGTGGGCTTGGGGAAGGGCAGCCTGATGGTGATGCCGTCGTTGGAGGGCGTGATGCCAAGGTCGGAGTCCATGATGGCCTTCTCGATGGCGCGCAGGGAGGTCTTGTCCCACGGCTCGACGATCAGCATGGAGGCCTCGGGGACCTTTACGCCGGCGAGCTGGGTAATGGGCGTGGGAACGCCATAGTAATCGACCCGAATGCTGTCGAGCACATGGGGGTTGGCGCGTCCGGTGCGGATGCGCGCGAAGTTGGCCTTGAGGGCATCAAT
This sequence comes from uncultured Atopobiaceae bacterium, assembly GCA_947303905.1. Classification (GTDB taxonomy): domain Bacteria; phylum Actinomycetota; class Coriobacteriia; order Coriobacteriales; family Atopobiaceae; genus UBA1367. The sequence goes on along the minus strand of CAMYZR010000091.1, from coordinate 360 downwards.
CGCCTTGTCCATGCGCCTCGTGGCAGAATCGGTGTACTCACTCATAGCCTGACTCCTATCCTCATTCTTACGCCCTTGCGGGCGACGTGCACTATACTGACCGCCCCTGATGGTCCTTGAGACCACGCAGTGACCTTAGGCCTCCACGACGGTGGTTCCCACCGGCTCGCCACGCAGTGCGCGAACGATGGCGCCGTCCTGCTCCATGTTGAACACCATGATGGGCATGGCGTTGTCCTGGCACAGTGCCGTGGCTGTGGCATCCATCACCTGCAGGCGCTTCTTGAGCACGTCACGGTAGGTGATGGTGTCGAACTTCTTGGCATCGAGGTACTTGACGGGATCCTTGTCATAGATGCC
>CAMYZR010000090.1 GCA_947303905.1 uncultured Atopobiaceae bacterium | reverse complement strand
CAGGGGACAGGTACCTGTCTCCTGTCTCCTCGTACTGTCACCTGCTGCTGGAGGACCAATGAGCGACGCGACCATACCCCCGACCACTGACGTACTCATCATCGGCGCCGGTCCCGCGGGCATCTTCTGCGCGCTCAAGCTGCTCGAGCGTGGCGACGGGCGTCGCATCACCATGGTGGAGAAGGGCCTGCCCATCGAGCGGCGCAGCTGCCCCAAGGAGCGCACCGGCTACTGCGTCGGGTGCCAGCCGTGCCGCATCACCACGGGTTTCAGCGGAGCGGGTGCGTTCTCCGACGGCAAGCTCTCGCTTTCGCACGAGGTGGGCGGCGATTTGCCCGAGCTCATCGGCGCGGAGCTCGTACAGCGGACCATAGAGCGCTGCGATGACATCTACCTGCGCTTTGGCGCCGACCCCCACGTGGAGGGCCTCGAACACCCCGACGAGATCGCGCAGATCCGCAGACGCGCCATCAAGGCGGGGCTCAAGCTCGTCGACTGCCCGATCCGTCACCTCGGCACCGAGCGCGCGCAGCAGATCTACGGACGCATACAGCGGCACCTGTTGGAGGCTGGCGTCGAGATCTTCTTCGAGCACGAGTGCGTCGACCTGCTCGTTGAGGGCGAGGGCAGCCACAAGGTCTGTGTGGGCGCAAGCGTGAGGCCCACGCGTGGCGGCACGTCGCAGCTGCTGCGCTCCAAGGAGACCATCGTCGCCACCGGGAGGCGCGGCGCTAGCTGGCTCGCGGACCTCTGCGAGGCCCATGGCATCTCGCACGAGCCCGGCCCCATGGACATGGGCGTGCGCGTGGAGGTGCGCAACGAGGTGATGGAAGAGGTCAACAACGTGCTCTACGAGAGCAAGCTGGTGGGCTATCCCAACCCCTTCCGCGACAAGGTGCGCACGTTCTGCCAGAACCCCGGCGGCTTCGTCAGCCAGGAGAACTACGACAACGGTCTCGCCGTGGTCAACGGGCACAGCTACAAGGACCGCAAGAGCAACAACACCAATCTTGCCGTGCTCTGCACGCAGCACTTCCGCGAGCCGTTCGACCGGCCGATCGAGTACTCGAAGCGCGTGGGATCGCTGGTCAACATGCTCGGTGCCGGCCATATCCTGGTCCAGCGCTTTGGCGACATCCTCGACGGCAAGCGCACGTGGCCCGAGGAGCTCTCGCGCTCCAACGTGGTGCCCACGCTGCCCGATGCGGAGCCGGGCGACATCACCAGCGCCCTGCCGTATCGCGCGATGACCGACATCGTGGAGTTCATTAAGGCCGTCGACCAGGTGGTTCCTGGCTTTGCGTCGGGGGAGACCCTGCTCTATGCCCCCGAGCTCAAGTTCTATAGCAACCGCGTGCGCATGGACGAGCGCTTTGCCACCAGCATGGCGCACCTGCACTGCCTGGGAGACTCGAGCGGCTGGACGCGGGGGCTCATGATGGCCAGCGTCATGGGCCTGCTGATGGGCGAGTGGCTGGACTAGCGGGCTTGAGGGCGCCTTGGCACACGGCCCCGCAAGGCGCTACTGCTGCTTCTCCAGCGTGAACACGTCGGCAAAGCGGTCTGTGCGCGGATAGGGAATGACAAACAGCAGCGTGGAGTCGTAGGTGTAGGCGCTCTCCAGCGCCGCGCTCGCGTCGTCCGGTGCCCCCGGGGTGCCAAAGGTCAGCGTGAGCGTGACGGTGCCGCCGGCAATGTCCTGCGTCGTGCAGGCGAACACGAGGCCCTCGCCAGAGCTGGTGCCCACAAAGGGCACGGAATCCAGCTGCTGGTCACCATCGGTGGCGTCAGAGTCGGCGTCGAGCTCGGCGTGCATGTGGGCCACGCCGCTCACGGTGCCCTCTATGGTGGCACCCTCATCGGTCATGGCCGCCTTGGTGATCTTGACCACCAGCCCGCCGTCGCGCGCCGCCAGGCAGCGGCCGTCCACGGCGCTCTGCTTGACGAAGGTCCCCTTCCAAGTGCCCTCGAGTGGCGAGAGGCCCAAGTCCTTGGCACCCCTGCTGGCAGAGGCGTTGGCCAGCTCCCAGGCACCACTGGCCGCGGCAAAGCGGAAGCTTGCCACGAGGTCGCATTCGTAGGCAACGAAGGTCCCGCTGCTGGTGAGGTGCAGGGCGTACTCGCAGGTCTGGGACTCCTCGTCAAAGTACGCATCCGAGACCTCGGTGGTTGCCGTGCGGTAGAGGCTCGAGAGGCTGCTGCGCCCGTCCTCCCCGGGGTCGGCCGCCTGCAGCAGCTCGTCGAGGTGGTCGAGTATCAGCTGCTGGTCGATGGCGGCTGTCGCACGATGCGAGGCGGAGCCCACGGTGCCGGCAGAGCAGGCCCAACCGTCGCCCTCGCGCACGTAGGTCAGCTGTGCGTCGGCGCGCGTCTCCATGGCCGCATTGGCGAAGGTGGCCACGACGTCCACCGTGCAGCCGTCGTTGCGGTTCTTGCTCGGGTGCTTGCCTGCGATGTCGACCGACTGGAGCACGAGAGGCTCGTCGAGATCAAAGGACCCCATCGTATGCGCGGGTGCACCGAGATGGGCGAGGGCGTCGGAGCGAATCTGCTCGTCGGAGGGCATGGTCGAGTTGCGCAGGCCCAAAAGCGCGATGGCAAGGGCAGCGGCAACGCAGGCGAGCGCCACGCCTATGGCGACAAGGCGGTGGGTGGAGAGAAACGCGCCTGCGGCCTGTGTGCGACCCTTGAGCCACGCGGTCGTGGTGCGGCCAACGTCTTGGAGGCTGGGAGCATCGATGCTGATCGCGGGCTTGCTTGCGGCGGGCTCGGCCGTCGGGGCAGGACCGGGAAGGGGCGCGGTTGCCTCGGGCATGGGCTGCGTGGCGGCTGCGTCTGGGCGAGAGAGGGGCACGGATGACCGGCTGGGTCTCGCCGGCCTCTCGGGCTTGTCTGGGGATGTGGCCGCGTCGTCGGGCTCGTCTGTGGATGTGGGTGCGGCTGCGGCATCGAGCTCGGCCTGAGCGCTGCCCGTATCGGCTTCAGGCTCGTCCGCAGGGGTGTCGTGCGGCCCGTCAACCTCGTGCGCCAGTGTCTTATCCAGCTCGTCCTGCATGGCTGTCCCCTCGCCGTGACCTTCTCCTATCTTAGCGCAGCGCGAGCTGGGGCGCTTTCTGCCTGCCTTCAAACGAAGCACGCCCCCAGGTGCGAAATCCTGGGGGCGCGTCAAGTGCCGGCCCTTGCGAGCCGGGGATATGTCTGATGAGACCCTACTTCTTCAGGAAGACGCTCGCCAGCTGAGCGATGGTGCCAAAGTCGAGGCCGGCGCTGGCCTGCTGCTGGACCGGCTGGGGCTGGGGGACGGCCTGCGGCTTGGCAGCGTTGCTGCCCAGGAACTGGCCAGCCAGCGTGGCGATCTCGCCGATGTCGAGGCCGTCAGCAAGGTTGACGGACGGCTTGCTGGGCTGCACGGGCTGAGCCGCCTGCTGGGCCTGCGGCTTGGCGGCGTTCATCAGCGTGCTGGCGAGAAGGGCCATGCTCACGAGGCTGCCGAGGTTGAGCGTGCCGTTAGAGGAGGTCTGCTGCTGGGCCATCTGCGTGGGATGCGCCGTGTTGCCGCCGCCGAACAGCATGCTGGTGAGCGAGTGGACGCTGTTGTTGTTCTGGCCGAGCAGCGCGGAGGCGATGTTGGCGATGTCGGAGGAGGGGAGCTGCTGGTTGTTGGAGAGCGCCGCGGCGGCGGTGACGACCTGGCTCATGTCCTCGCGGGAGAGCTGCTCGTCGGAGCCGGTCGCCTGGGCGGTGGTGGAGTACGGATGCTGGATGAACTGCTGGATGAGCTGGGGGTTGTTGCCCAGGAAGCTGACGAGCTGGGAGGCTACCTGCATGATGTCCATAACAAACTCCTTTGTTGGGATCGGCTGGGAATCGGCTGATAGACACATGGTACTACGGATGCAACTCAGTTGCGCCCGCGCCTCCCACCTGCGGTAGAATGAAACAGTGTGCTGGTAGTTCGAGTGAAAGGCACCTCCCTCCGCGTGAACCCCGTCATCGTCATACCTTCGTACTGGTCTCGCACCGACGACCCCGTGGCCGTCGGCGATGTCGGCATATACGATCACTCGACGCCCATATCCAAGCCGCTCCCCGAGCTTGAGACCTGTCTGCAGTCGCTCGAACAGGTCCGCGGCGTCCTGCGGGTGATCGTGCTCGTGGTGGCCCCGCCCACCTACGCGGAGTCGGCACGCGCCCGCGTCAACGCCATCTGCCGCACCCATCCCGACCTCAACCCGCTGGTCATCGGCCGCAGCGAGGCCCAGCAGGTCATGCGGGCCATCGATCACGTGGCGCCCGGCCTCGAGGGCGAGCCCTGCTCGCTGCGCGGCTACGGGGCCATCCGCAACATGGGCCTGGCAGTCGCCGCGGCCCTCGGCCACGACGTGGTGGTCTTCCTCGATGATGACGAGGTGGCTCTCGACGAGAACTTCCTCATCGACGCGGTCTACGGCATCGGCCTGGAGACGCGCCAGGGCCTGCCCATCCAGGCAAAGAGCGGCTACTACATCGATCGCGAGGGCTCGCCCTACGCAAACGTCAACAAGCCGCGCTGGTACGACCGCTGGTGGTCGAAGCGCGAGGAGTTCAACGAGTGGATGCACGCCGCCCTTACGGGCACGCGCATCTCTCGCTCCAACTACGTCTGCGGCGGATGCTTTGCCGTGGGTGCCGAGGCCTTCTGCAGCGTTGCCTTCGACCCCCTGATCACGCGAGGAGAGGATCTCGACTACCTGATCAACCTTCGCATGTACGGCTTTGACGTGTGGTTCGACAACCAGTGGTGCGTCAAGCACCTGCCGCCCAAGGTCCCGAGCCATGCGGCCCGCTACCTGCAGAACCTCTATCGCTGGAACTACGAGGTCAAGAAGCTCGCCGCCTCGCGCGAGATCATCAGCCTGCACCACGTGACGCCAGAGTCCATGCGCCCGTATCCCGCGGCCTGGCTGGACGGCCGCATCCTCAAGGCGCGCATCCTGCGCACCACCATCGCGCGTGCCATCGCGGGCCCCGAGCGGCGCGAGTACCTTGAGATCCTCTTCCATGGGCGTGCCGAGGCCGAGCGCTGGGCCACCTCCGTGGCACGCGACTACTTTGCCTTCCAGACCTATTGGCCGCGCATCATGGCCTCGCTCTGGAACGACCGCGCCCTCGCCCACACGCTCGAGAAGATGGGTTCGCCGCAGCAGGCGAGCCAAACGTCCAAGCGCGCCGCCATCGGCAGCCTGGATGATGCCCTGCCCATGGCGGGAGGTATCGACTGATGCGTGCCGATCGTCCCGTGTCCCTGCCGGATGGGTTTCATCTGTTCTTGAGCATCGTTACCGTGGCGATGCTCGGGATCCTCTCCGGAGGGCTCATCAAGGCAAACCTCATCGCGGTGGTCTTGGCGGGCGTGGGCTTGGCCACCGTGATTACCATGGCGAGCTCGAGCCTGCTCGCCTCTGACGACCAGCGCTCTCAGGCCACCGAGCGCACGCTGCGCGTGGCGTCTGCCACCCAGTACCACATGCGTGGAGGCCTCACGCCCGAGGGCTGCCGTGCCGTGTGCCAGCTGCTGCTGCCCGAGACCGAGGCCTCGTCCATCGCCATGACGGATACCGAGAAGACCCTCGCCCACGTTGGCGAGGGGGCCTACGACGGCGAGGAGGGCGGCGCCAATAGCAGCCCCACTGGCGAGGTGCTGGAGAGCGGCCGCATCCAGACCTTCTCGCGCCTGAACGAGAAGCACTGGAAGCGCACGGGCGGCATGTTTGGTGCGGTCGTCACCGAGGCCGCGCGCAGCTACCCCGTGGGCATCATCGTGCCGCTCACCGTGCACGAGCGCGCCGTGGGCACGCTCAAGTTGTACTACCGCAGGGGCAGCGAGATCAACCGCACGCAGATGGCCATCGCCCGCGGCTTTGCCGAGCTGCTCTCGTCGCAGCTGTCCGTCTACGAGCTCGACCGTCAGGCGGAGCTCACTGCTCGCGCCGAGGTCAAGGCCCTGCAGGCGCAGATCAACCCTCACTTCCTGTTCAACACGCTCAACACCATCGCCGCGTTCACGCGCACCGACCCTACCCGCGCCCGCGACCTGCTCCGCGAGTTCGCGGTCTTCTACCGCCGCACGCTCGAGGGTACGGAGGCTCCCATCACCCTGGCCGAAGAGCTCGAGCAGACGCGTCGCTACCTGACCATCGAGAGGGCGCGCTTCGGTGACGACCGCATCGTGCTCACCGAGGACGTCGAGCCCGGCTGCGGCGACATCAAGGTGCCGGCCTTCATCGTGCAGCCGCTGGTGGAGAACTCCGTGCGCCATGCCATGCGCGACGAGGGGCCGCTGCACATTGACGTCCAGGTGGCGACCGACGGCAG
>CAMYZR010000089.1 GCA_947303905.1 uncultured Atopobiaceae bacterium | reverse complement strand
GGATGAATTTCTGCCATTGAACTACACCCGCACGCAGTTGGAACGATTAATCAGCCTATCATACTTGCTGCAATTAGCAAGGGTGCGTATGACAACCTTTTGCAGAAACTACCGAAGCTCGGTGCTGAAACGCCGTAGTTTGCAAGCTTTCCCAGCTCATGAGTCAACACCATGCACGAACGAAAAGCAAATGAAGGCCAAACACTGCTTCTAGTCGGAATAATAGAAAATGGTTATCCTAGTTCCTTTCAGACAGTAGTCATTGGTTGTGAATTCAGTCTTACCATTGAATACGACATGATCAACGGAGTGAGCCTTTTTCAAGAATCCCGCTGATCCGCTAATCTCACTAAGCTCAACATTTGTGAAACCCGCCTTAGTGAACAAGTCGTACGCCTCTTCACCCGTCAGTCGCTTCATATCCGCAGATGACTTCGGAGCGAAAACCATATCTGGATTATCCAAGTCAGACTGTCGCTTAAGGTCTTCGATCAGCTCGATGTACCGCTCTCTCTTCTCGTCCCATGAATCGCGCTCTGAGTACGAATAGTCGTCATCAAGTCTAAGCTGGTTGGCCTTTACAAGTGCCTCATCATAATCCTGATTTTTAATTGCCTCCTCAACCTCATGCTCAATCCGATTCAGAGACGCAAGATGCATCCCATGCGTACACGAAGGCACCAAGAAGGCAAAGACGGCAAACAGGATCAGTACAACAGGAACTGCATGACTAAAAAGGTAATCTAGCAAACCTACCCCGAGAGCGTACTTATGCTTGAACCTTTCATGTTCAAGCCTAGTTTCCTGCATCTTTTCCTCGTGGCGCGCCTCAATTAATCTGAGTTTGACTTTTGAAGATGCTTCAATCGCTTCCTCGAGAATCAGTTTGCTTCCGCAATATTGGCAGAAGAAGATCTCTCGCTGATCATCAACCTCGAGTTCCCCGTTGCAATGCGGGCATCTTAGTGATACCAGTTTCAATCGCAGCCTCTCATCCCTCTGATAACGAAAAACCCAACTCTGATTCAGCTCTTTAGGATACAACACCCAAGTTAGCCATCGAATTTTCGATGTAACTCAATTGGTTCGCCATCTCATCATAAAGGGTAAAAGCAGCTGCGGCTATTAATACCTGAGCACCTGTGACAGAGGGACAGTCCCCTGTCACGCGACCACCCCCACTTGACGTGCGGACGCGCCACCCCCTACGATGACCGAACGGCAAGTCCCGTTGCGAGGGGGTCCCATGGCTTGGTACGACGAGGCGGTCTTCTATCACATCTACCCGCTGGGCCTCGCGGGCGCACCCAGGCGCAACGACTACTCCGCGCCCGTCCATCGCCTGAACGCCCTGCTCCCGTGGGTGGACCACATCAAGCGCCTCGGATTCACCGCCCTCTACATCGGGCCACTCTTCCAGTCCGTCGGCCACGGCTACGAGACCACCGACTACCGCACGCTCGACAGCCGCCTGGGCACCAACGACGACCTCGTCGCCTTCGTCCGCACCTGCCATGACGCCGGCATCAGGGTGGTCTTCGACGGCGTCTTCAACCACACCGGGCGCGACTTCTTCGCCTTCCGGGACATCCGCGAGAAGCGCGAGGCCTCGCCCTACCGCGACTGGTACTGCAACGTCAACTTCTGGGGAAACAACGAGTACAACGACGGCTTCTCCTACGACACCTGGGGTGGCTACGACCTGCTCGCGAAGCTCAACCAGCGCAACCCCGCCGTTCGCGACTACATCTGCGACGTGATTCGCTTCTGGATCGAGACCTTCGACGTGGACGGCATCCGCCTGGACGCGGCCGACGTGCTGGACTTCGACTTCATGCGCGAGGTGCGCCACACCGTGGACGCCGCCAAGCCGGACTTCTGGCTGATGGGCGAAGTCATCCACGGCGACTACTCCCGCTGGATCAACGAGCGCACGCTGCACAGCGTCACCGACTATGCGCTGCACAAGGGCCTCTTCAGCGGCCACAACGACCACAACTACTTCGAGATCGCGCACACCGTGCGCCGCACCATCGGCATGGTGCCCTCCCACATCAAGCTGTACAACTTCGTGGACAACCACGACGTGGAGCGCATCTACACCAAGCTGCGCAACAAGGCCCACTACCTGCCCGTTCACATCCTGCTGTACACGCTGCCGGGGATTCCGTCGGTCTACTACGGCAGCGAGTTTGGCATCGAGGGGCGCAAGGAGCGCTTCTCGGACGACTCGCTGCGGCCGGCCATCGACCTCGCGGAGCACGCCGACGACTACGAGACCAACCCCTGCACGCAGCTGATCGCCGCACTCGGCGATATCCACGCACGGTATGCCGACGACCTGGCGTGGGGCCCGTACCGCGAGCTCGCGCTGACCACCGAGCAGTACGCGTTCTCGCGCGGACGGCTGATCGTGGCGGTGAACAACGCAGACAAGGAAGCCGAGATCGACGTGGCGGCGGACGAGGCAGCCTACGTGGGGCTTCTGGGCGGCGAGCGCCTTGAGGCCAAGGACGGAAAACTGCACGTCAACCTGCCCGCCTGTGGGGGCGAGATCTTTGCGCCCGAGGGCGAGGAGGCGAGCGCCACCCCGTGCCTGTCGTTTGCGGAGCAGTTCGCGCTGAAAGGCGCGCCCACGCTCAAGGGAATCGTGGCGGAGGCCGAGGAGGACCTCGCAGATGGCCCTGCGGTCTTGCCGGAGGATATCCCCGATGTGCCGTACGACCATATGACCGTGGAGCAGCTTCAGGCGGTCATCCTCGCCAAGATGGCCAAGAACGGGCCAGTGAATGACCAGATGCGCCGGGATGTCATGGCCAACGTCTGGCGCGACTCGCTGGTCAACTGGGCCAACAGCTTCCGATAGCGGGCAATATGCCCTATAGATGCATAAATCAAGGGTGTTATGCATACCCAAAAAATGCCAAATTGGCAACTTGCGCAAATTTGCGTAAGTTAGCCGTTTAGTGGGCGTGGGCGCCGAACCGCGTACCCACTAAAAGCCTAATTTGCGCAAATTTGCGTAAATTAGCAACCTGATGAAACAGCTTATGCATTTTGCCCCGCAGAGACACGAGAAGGGGCGGCCGAAACCGCCCCTCCTCGCTTGAAAACCGTCTAGAACGCGCCTGATCCGTCGCAGCTAGCCGTCGTACTCCACCTTGATCAGCTCGATCTCGGGGTGATGCTCCTCCAGCCACGCCAAGATGTGGGGAGTGCCCTCGCTCAGCTGCAGGCTCTCGGTGTACACGTCGTAGCCCTCTGCCTGCGACGCCCTCCTGTCCTCCACGTACGCCACGGCGTCGTACACGACCACATCCTCGTCGGGGGTCATCTGGTAGAACAGCTCGCCCGCGCGCTCCTCCATCAGGTCGGTCAGAAGCACGTTGCTGACAAAGTCACTCGCATCCTCGCCGCGCAGGTAGATGGACGAGTACTCGCCATTCTCGAGCATGTACTCGATTTGCACGCCCGTATCGTCCTTGAGCTCGATGACGCTCGAGAACCTGGACGCGCGCCCCTCGTCGCTGTCCGCAATCTGCGCGAACTCCCTCAGCAGCTGCGAGTCCTGACCGTCGCCCAAGGTCGTCACCGGGAAGTTGGTGAGGATGGGATAGGTCCTCTGGACAAAGCGCCCGCTCTTGAGCTTGTAGTTGACGTCGATCGTGAAGGCTTGCTCCGTCTCGCCCGCTCCGCCGTAGTCGATCAGATGCTGCTGCAGCGCGCGGACGTCATCGATCCCCTCCGGAGAGGCAATCTCCATCGAGTCGCTGCCATAATCGCAGGTCAGAATGGCCATCTCGACCTCATCGGTCTTGGGGACGTAGCGCCCCACGCCCAGCAGGTCCACACGGCACGCGCCGAGGAAGGCCAGCATCACGCACGCCAGCGCAAGGCCCTCGCGCCAGCAGCTGCCAAGCACATGGGTGCTGCGGCTCATGATCATGTCGGCAAACAGGGCTCCCAGGAAGGCACCAACCGAGAGGAGCACGGCCAGAACCAGCAGATCGCCGGTGCCCATGGGAATCCCGCTGAAGGCGTCGGTCGTGTCGAGGAGGCGATAGACCGAGCCGAAGAGCAGCGCCAGCGAGATGCCCGCCAGATACTTGAGCGCCCTGCGCAGCGGGGCAAACAGCACGCCGTCGCCAGCGGACTCGAGGTTGCGGCGTCCGAACAGCCAGGCGGCGCCAACCGCGGCGACGCAGGCAACCAGCAGGTACGGCGCAAGCTCCGCCCAGGGGATGCTCTTGTCGGGGTAGCTCAGGGTCAGGATGCTGACGATATGCGCAGCCGGCGCAAGCCAGTCGAAGGAGATGCTGTCGGAGCTGATGCCGTACACGAGCGCGGACATCAGCAGCCGCACGGCCGCCTCGACGCAGATCGCGAGGAAGCCGATGACGCCGTAGATCAGCGTGGCAACCAGGCGCGTTCCCGAGGCATGGCACGAGAGCTGGGCAAACGAGTAGAAGATGAAGCTGAGCGCCACGGTGAGCGCAAACCACTCCACCACACGCAGCGGCGAGAAGACCAGGCCAAGCGCCAGGCAGAGCGGCATCAGGCAGAGGCTCGCCACAGCCGGAAGCGCGACCAGCACGAGCATTCCGCTCGCAAAGGTGGAGGCAAAGACCGCGGGGCGGCGCAGGGGCAGCGAGCCCACGAAGGTGGCCGCGCGGCTGTCGAAGAGGTGGTCGTTCAGCGTGAGCGCCACCACAAGCGCACCACCGATCGAGTAGACCCACGCCATGAAGCTCATGGTCGACCAGAAGAAGTTGAGACTATCCGTGCGGTCGGCGACATTCTCGGCCGAGTTGACGATCATGGGCACACTCACGTATGCGGGAAGCACGACAAACAGCAGCAGGGCGATAAAGCCAGCCAGCCAAAGCGGCCAGTAACGCCGCAGGCCATTCTTGATCAGGCCGGGGCTCAGAAGGTTAGCGCTCTTCATGCTGGGCACCCCCAATCTCGTAGATGAAGATCTCCTCGAGGGAGAGCGGCAGGACGTTGATGAACGAGGCGCCCTGCTGCGTGAGCAGGTCCTCCACCGCGGCGGCGGTGCCGCGCACCACCAGCGTGAACAGGCGACCCTGCTTCTCCTGGTGCATGATGTCGAGACCCTGCGGGACCGCGTCGCTGCCCTGCGCAAAGGCGACCTGCACCTTGACGAAGCCGCCCTGCAGGTCCTCCAGGCTGCGCTCCAGGCACATGTGGCCATCCTGCATGATGCCCACGTGGTCGCAGATGTCGGCGAGCTCGCGCAGGTTGTGCGAGCTGACCAGGACGGTCATCTGGCGGGAGGCGACCTCCTCCATCACGTGGCCGAGCACCGAGTGGCGCGCCATGGGATCGAGGCCGTCGAGCGGCTCGTCGAGCAGCAGGACGTCGGGGTTGCAGGCCAGCGCCAGGCAGAAGGCGAGCTGCTTCTGCATGCCCTTGGAGAGCGCGCGCACCTGGCGGTGCGGGTCGAGCTCGTAGGCGGCGATGAGGCTGCCAAAGCGGGCTGCGTCAAAGCGCGGGAAGAGGGACGCATGCAGCGCCTGCATGTCGCTCACGCGCGCCTGATGGAAGAAGTAGAAGTCGCTCGGGACGTAGGACATGCGCTCCTTGACCTGCGGCGACTCGTAGACGGGCTCGCCGCCGACAAGCACCGAGCCGGCGTCGGGACGCATGACGCCCGCCACGTGCTGCAGGAGCGTCGTCTTGCCGGCGCCGTTTGGCCCGACCAGGCCGTAGATGGAGCCGGCCTCCACGTGCATGTTGAGATTGTCGAGGGCACGCACCTCGCCGAAGGTCTTGTACAGACCGTTCACTTGGATCATCGTGCACCACCTTTCTTGAGACGTGCCATCAGCTGGTCGCGGGTGATTCCCACGTCCTCGAGCTCGGACACGAGCCCGTCGAAGCGCGCCAGGAGCTCCTGGCGATGCAGCTCGTTGGTCTCGCCCGAGGAGGCGACAAAGCTCCCCCGCCCCGCCGACGAATACACGTAGCCCTGGGCTTCGAGCTCGCGATACGCGCGCTGGATGGTGGTGGGGTTGATGGCCAACTGCGTCGCCAGGCTGCGGACCGAGGGCAGCTTGTCGTCAGCCTGCAGGGCGCCCGCCACGATGAGCTTGCGGAAGTTGTCCACCACCTGCTCGTAGAGCGGCCGAGGGTCACGGCTGTCGATGCTGATCATGCACTCACCTCCCATTGCTTAACTGTATTAGTTCACTTAGTACAGTTTTGCAGGGAGCGACACAGATGTCAAGCTTCTTCACAAGATTGTGGATGAGGCGTTGGGACGGGCCGACCCGCTATCAGTCGCTGACGTCGGCATCGAGGTTGGCAAAGAAGTGGTAGTCGGGGAACTGCTCCTGCAGCCGCCTGACGACCGTGTCGACCACGGC
>CAMYZR010000088.1 GCA_947303905.1 uncultured Atopobiaceae bacterium | reverse complement strand
CGCTTCAAGGGCATCGTGTGCGAGCGCTGCGGCGTCGAGGTCACGAGCGCCAAGGTGCGCCGCGACCGCATGGGCCACATCGAGCTCGCCGCTCCCGTGAGCCACATCTGGTACTTCAAGAGCCCGACCAGCTTCCCGCTGGCCCGCCTGCTCGACATCAAGAGCAAGGACCTCGAGAAGGTTCTGTACTTCGCCTCCTACGTCATCACCGACGTGGACGTCGAGGCCCGCGAGGCTGACGCCGAGGACCTCAAGGAGGAGCTGGCTGCAGATCTCGAGGAGCTGGACGCCGAGCGCGACGACGAGATCGAGCGCCTCAAGGCCCAGGGCGAGACCTCCGGTGACGAGTTCGACGACGTCGAGCCCCTCTCCGCCGAGGAGATCCGCATCGGCATCGCCGACCTGGAGGAGGAGTACGAGGAGGAGAAGCAGCTCCGCCGCGAGGCCTTCGACAAGTTCATGCAGCTTGAGAAGCGCGAGCTCATCTCCGACGAGAACCTCTTCACCGAGATGAAGCGCTACTACTCCATCTACTTCAAGGGTGGCATGGGCGCCGAGGCCGTGCGCGACCTGCTGCGCTCCGTGGACCTCGCCTCCGAGGCCGAGGAGCTGCGCGCCATCGTGGCCTCCGAGGAGTCCCAGAAGCAGAAGCGCGAGAAGGCCGTCAAGCGTCTCGAGGTCGTCGACGCCTTCCTCAAGGGCGATAACGACCCGGCCAACATGATTCTGGACGTCATTCCCGTCATCCCGCCCGATCTGCGCCCCATGGTGCAGCTCGACGGTGGCCGCTTCGCCGCATCCGACCTCAACGACCTCTATCGTCGTGTCATCAACCGCAACAACCGCCTCAAGCGCCTGCTTGACCTCGACGCACCCGCGATCATCGTCAACAACGAGAAGCGCATGCTGCAGGAGTCCGTGGACGCCCTGTTCGACAACGGCCGTCGTGGCCGCGCCGTCACGGGCCGTGGCGGTCGCCCGCTCAAGTCGCTGGCCGAGGCCCTCAAGGGCAAGCAGGGCCGCTTCCGTCAGAACCTGCTGGGCAAGCGCGTCGACTACTCCGGCCGTTCGGTCATCGTCGTCGACCCGCACCTCAAGCTGCACCAGTGCGGCCTGCCCTCCACCATGGCGCTCGAGCTCTTCAAGCCGTTCGTGATGCGCCGTCTGGTCGAGCTGGGCAAGGTTGACAACATCAAGGGCGCCAAGCGCGCTATCGATCGCTCCGCAGCGGCCGTCTGGGACGTGCTCGAGGAGGTCATTCAGAACCGCCTCGTCCTGCTCAACCGCGCACCGACCCTGCACCGCCTGTCCATCCAGGCCTTCGAGCCGGTCCTCGTCGAGGGCAAGGCCATCCACCTGCACCCGCTGGTGTGCGCCCCCTTCAACGCAGACTTCGACGGCGACCAGATGTCCGTGCACGTGCCGCTGTCCACCGAGGCTCAGACCGAGGCTCGCGTGCTCATGCTCTCCAGCAACAACCTGCGCTCGCCCGCGTCGGGCAAGGTGCTCACCGTTCCCTCCCAGGACATGGTCTTCGGCACCTACTTCCTGACCACCGAGAAGGACGACGTCGAGGGCCAGGGCCGCGTGTTCGCCAGCTTCGAGGACGCGCTCAACGCCTACGACTGCCGCAACGACCTTGACATCCAGGCCAAGATCTTCGTGCGCGTGTCCGAGGCTGACGCCAACCTCAAGCAGGACGGCCGCAAGTACTTCCGCATCAAGGCCTCCCGCCAGGAGTTCGAGGATCTCGACGTCACCGACAGTCCCGCCCGCTTCGAGACCACCATCGGCCGCGTGATCTTCAACCGTCAGTGCCTGCCCGCCGACTACCCCTTCATCAACTACAAGATGGACAAGGGTGACATCGGCACGCTGGTCAACGACTGCTGCGACCGCTACAGCACCTCCGAGGTCGAGCCGATCCTCGACGCCATCAAGCAGACTGGCTTCCACTATGCCACGCGCGCCGGCCTGACCGTCTCCGTGTGGGACGCCGTCATTCCCGCCGACAAGCAGGAGCTGCTGGACGCCACCCAGGCGCAGGTCGACGAGATCAACGACTACTACGAGATGGGCTTCCTGGGCGAGGACGAGCGTCACCGCGAGGTCGTCGAGGCATGGAACAAGTGCACCGACACCCTGGGCTCCGAGATGCTCGACGGCTTTGCCGAGGACAACCCCATCTACATGATGGCCGACTCCGGCGCCCGAGGCTCCAAGACGCAGCTGCGCCAGCTCGCAGGCATGCGCGGCCTGATGGCCGACATGTCCGGCGACACCATCGACCTGCCCATTAAGGCAAACTTCCGCGAGGGCCTGGAGCCGCTGGAGTACTTCATCTCCACCTACGGCGCTCGTAAGGGCCTGGTCGACACGGCAAGCCACACCTCCGACTCCGGTTACCTGACCCGTCGTCTCGTCGACGTGGCCCAGGACGTCATCGTCCGCGAGGAGGACTGCGGCACCGACGAGGGCGTCACCTACCCGCTGATCAAGGCTGGCGAGAAGTCCGTCGACATCGACCTCATCGGCCGTTGCGCGCTCAACGACATCGTGAGCCCCTCGGGCGAGGTCATCATCCCCGCTGGCGGCTACATCGAGAGCCGCGCTGACCTGGAGCATCTGCTGGCCGAGGGCATCGAGAAGGTCGAGCTGCGCGCGCTGCTCACCTGCAAGTCTGCCTATGGCGTCTGCCAGAAGTGCTACGGCTGGGACCTCTCCACGCGTCGTCCGGTCAACATCGGCACCGCGGTGGGCATCATCGCCGCCCAGTCGATCGGCGAGCCGGGCACGCAGCTGACGATGCGTACCATTCACTCCGGCGGCGTCGCTGGCGCTGACGACATCACGCAGGGCCTCCCGACGGTTGCCCGCATGTTCGACGTCGTCGGCAACGTCAACGAGAAGATCCTTGGTCGCGAGGCCGACCTTGCCCCCTACACCGGCAAGCTGGTCATCATCAGCGAGCAGAACGGCTACCTGCTGCGCATCCTCGACCAGGACGACGAGACCCGCGTGCTCGCCGAGTGGAACGTGCCCGCATCGGCCATCTTCATGCCCAATGTGGACCAGCGCTTCAAGAAGGGCGAGGACATCTACGTCAGCGCCGGCGAGCAGATTACCCGTGGCTTCGTCAACTTCCGCAAGCTGCGCAGCCTGACCGACATCGAGTCGACGATGCACACCTTCGTCGAGTCCGTCAAGGACGTCTACACCAGCCAGGGCGTCGACCTCAACGACAAGCACATCGAGGTCATCGCACGTCAGATGCTGCGTCGCGTCCAGGTCACCAACCCCGGTGACTCCACGTACCTGCTTGGCCAGTACGTCGACCGCTACGTGTTCGCCGACACCGTGCGCAACATCACGCTGGCTGGCGGCACGCCTCCCGAGGCAGAGCCGGTCATCCTGGGCACGCTCAAGGTGGCAAGCTCCATCGACTCCTGGCTGTCCAGCGCGTCGTTCATCCGCACCGCTGGCGTGCTGACCGAGTCCGCCATCGAGGGCGAGGTCGACCACCTGCTCGACCTCAAGTCCAACGTCATCGTAGGTAAGAAGATCCCCGCCGGCACGGGCCTCAAGCCCTACGCGGACGTCAAGCTCACCTACCATGGCGAGGAGATCGACGGTCCCACCTCCCCGCAGGCCAAGAACCTGCCCGAGTGGGCACCCGACCAGCTCAAGGGCATCGAGGAGCAGCTTCCCAAGCAGCTCGACTGGATTGGCGACGACTACGGCTTTGGTGGCGTGTACTCCAAGAACGGCCGCACCCTCTCCAGCGAGGATGCCAAGCTGTATCTGTTCGACGACCTCGGCGTGTCGCAGCGCTGGACCAACAAGTTCGGCGAGGTCGGCATCGAGACCGTGGGCGACCTGGTGGGCAAGACCGAGGACGACCTGCTGCGCATCGATGGCATCGGTGCCAAGGCGATCGAGGAGCTGCGCGACGGCCTTGAGGCCCGCAACCTCCTCTTCATCCTCGAGCCGGACGATGACGAGGCCGACAGCGAAGACTTGAGCCAGCTGCTCAACATGGTCTTCTCGCCGGATGCCGACTCCGACATCATGCTGGGCACCGCCGCGCCGATCAAGCACAGCTTCGACGACGAGCTCATTGGTGGCAGCGAGGACGTCTCCAACGACCCGCAGATCATCAAAGAGGACCTTGGCTCCCTGCACGACCTGCTCTCCCAGGTGAGCTGCATCGACGAGGACTAGCGTCCAAACAACCATAGAGTTACAAGGGGCACCCTGCGAGAGCGGGGTGCCTCTTTCCGTATGCGTCTGCCAGGGAGGTGGCCATACAGCTTTGACTAATAGGTTCCTTAAAGGTTACAGGCGTACCAATGGCAAACGAAGCTACGGCTAAAGCGACTACCATGGGATGCGCTTTCGAGTATTAATGCTTTGATTCAAATACTAATAACGAGAAGGTGCATCATGTGGTGGAAGACCTTTGCTGATCCCTATGAGCCCTATCTGCTCTTTCGCAAGAACTCGTTGGGAGGCCTGTGGACGGCTGGCTATCTGCTTGCCCTCTTTGCGCTTGTCGGCATCTTTGGAACGGACATGCTGCCTCAGCTGGCCATTCCGGTCGCCCTCGGCGGGCTCTACGTCCTTTTGAGCTACGTGACCAGCGTGGTGGGCATGGTCATATTTGCGCCCATCATGTCGTACGCCTGGATGTGCCTCGACCACATGGCCGTCTATGGTCTATACGCGACGAATCAAGTGGCGGCACTTGAGGGACTGGTTTGCGCCATGTTAATTGTCGTCTTTCTCATCGCGGCGCCACAAGCGCGTGCCTACCTGCTTGTTCTTGTCATATTAGAGGGAGTTTTCTATGGCGCCCTCGCTCCGAGCTCCTATTATCTGATGGCGTTCGAACTCCCGAATGACGAAAGCGTCATGCGTGCGGGACAACTCCTAGATAAGGTGATCGTGGGCTCCTTCTGGGGTATGGTTGCGGTTGCGGCTGTCGTTCTGGTCATCGTGCTTGTCGCGCTCGTGCGCAGCGTATCAGACAAGTCCGAGGTCACTCGACATATCAGGGGAAACCTGCTGCTGTTTGTCGCTGGCTTTGTTCCGCCTGTGGTGGGCTCACTGCTGTCGCGGGTGAATCCCGTGCTGGGCATGCTGACCATGCTTGTCCTCTTTGCGGCGGTGGCGTTCTTTGCGCGATTCAAGGGTGTCGAGCGGGTGTGTTGGGCACTCGTACCGCTTGCCGTGCTGGGAACCCTTGCCGTCATCGCTCAGGCGCCGCTTGACCTTCTGCCAGCTTGGAAGCCCGGAGCGGCCTTGATTCAGGCCATACATGACGGACCCGTTTGCAAGGTGGCAGCAACGCTTGTCATGCCACTGCTTGAGGGAACGAACCAGTTGCTTGGGCCCTCGTTGCGTCAAATGTTGCATGGCGGAATCGATTTCGTGCCAGAAAAAGCCTTGATTCTGTACTTGGTGGGACTCTATGCGTTGTATTTCTTCGCGAGCGTAATCATGGGGACCATCGTGGGCCTTGCGGACATCAGAGCATATGTCGTAAATCGCAAGGAGCTCGAGGATTCTGCGGCAATGGCCGTTGACGGTAGCGCAGAACCACATGAGCCCCAGCTGATGCCTGGCTGGATGGCAGGAGGCCCTCTCCGCAAACTGATGAAGCGAGAGAAGGAGGAACCCGTCAAGGTAACGACTGAATCCTATGTGCAGTTCGAGAAAAGAGATGGCACGATTGGTCTGCGTGCTGGTTCCCCTAAGGGACTTCTGTCTCGGGAGCTACGCCTTGCCCTGGGTCTTCCGGTGGTGGAAAAGCTCGGAAAGCGTGTCTGGCACCACTGGGACGAGCAGTTGAGCGGTTTCGTGCCTTGTTTTGAGGACGTGCATGTCAGTCAAGCCTCTCTTCGCAACCTGACCGATCGGATTAAGCGACCCATACGAAAGGGTCTCTGGTGGAAGGTCTTCGAGGACGATGGAAGGATGGAGCTCATTCCCAAGGGTGCCGGAGCGGACTTTCTTGTCGTGTGGCTGCCTCTAGTGGCGCTACTGCGAATCATTCCTAGAGGTCACGCTAGCCTGATTGCACCCATCATGCTCATCCTGTGCGTCATGAGCATGTGCCATGTGCTGGGGCTCTTTGGAACCATTGTGACTGGTCCGCTGCTCGTATATGGATGGACGTCATTGCTTTGGCTCATCGGCCGACCAGGCCAAGACGCCTTGATGGGCACGGGATCGTTTGCAGAGATCCTGTGGTTCTTTGCCGTGATAACCGTCCTGACCGTGCTTACTGGAACCCTTCGTGGCGGTGCAAACTGGACGCTGTCCTTTGCGCTCTATGCGATGGGTGGGTCATGGATCATTGTGCGGCAATACGCGACGGGCTCTATGGACG
>CAMYZR010000087.1 GCA_947303905.1 uncultured Atopobiaceae bacterium | reverse complement strand
ATGGCGCAGGCCTCGTCCACCAGGTCGATGGCCTTGTCGGGCAGGAAGCGGTCGGAGATGTAGCGGTTGGAGAGGTCGGCGGCCGCCACCAGTGCGGCATCGGCGATGCGCACGCGGTGGTGCGCCTCGTAGCGCTCGGTCAGGCCTCGCAGGATGGAGATGGTCTCCTCCACGGAAGGCTCGCTCACCAGCACCGTCTGGAAGCGGCGTGCCAGCGCCTGGTCCTTCTCGATGTACTTGCGGTACTCGTCGAGCGTGGTGGCGCCGATGGCATGGAGCTCGCCACGGGCCAGCATGGGCTTGAGGATGTTGCCTGCGTCCATGGAGCCCTCGGCGGCACCAGCACCCACGATGGTGTGCAGCTCGTCAATGAACAGGATGATGCGCCCGTCGGACTTCTTGACCTCCTTGAGCACGCTCTTGAGACGGTCCTCGAACTCGCCACGGTACTTGGCGCCAGCCACCAGCGCGCTCATGTCGAGCTCGACGATGTCGCGGTCCTTGAGCGTCGACGGCACGTCGCCGGCCACGATGCGCTCGGCAAGGCCCTCGACGATGGCGGTCTTGCCCACGCCCGGCTCGCCGATGAGCACCGGGTTGTTCTTGGTGCGGCGGGAGAGCACCTGGATGGTCCGGCGGATCTCCTCCACACGGCCGATGACCGGGTCGAGCTTGCCCTGGCGCGCAAGGTCGGTCACGTTGCGACCGTACTGCTCCAGCGCCTCGAACTGCGTCTTTGCGTCCTGGCTCGTCACGCGCTCGTCGCCGCGCAGGGCGCCGAAGGCCTCCTGCACGCGCTTGCCGGTGATTCCGTTGTTACGCAGCACCTGCCCCGCGCCGCCCTTCTCGTCGGCAAGGGCGCAGAGAAGATGTTCGCTCGTAACGTAGGAGTCGCCCAGCTTGCTTGCCAGCTTCTCGGCTGCGTCGCCCACGCGTGTGAGCTCGTTGGAGAGTCCCATCTGCGAGAGGTCGCCACTCACGTGCGGCGCCGCAGCGATGGCATCGTCAACGGACGCCTCCACCTGCAGCGGATCGGCTCCCACGCGCTCGATGATGGCGCGCAGGTTGCGCTCGCCGGAGCTGAGCAGCGCCTTGAGCAGATGGATGGGCATGACCTGTCCGGCCTCGGCATCCGCAGCTATGGTCACGGAGGATTGCAGGGCCTCTTGAGCCGTAACGGCCCACTTGTCAAATCTCATGGATACCTCCTTCTGGCCGTTTGGCCTCTTCAGTGTTCCCTCTCATTGTTCCCGCATAGCCAGAAGGTATTCATATCTAAGTGTCTTTATATAAGATTTTCTCAGCTTATTGCCCTTAAGCGCATCACTAGCGATCTTCGAAGGGCTCTCCGTTCTCGGCGTTTCCGTCACCTTGGGACGCAGCGTAGGCGGCATACCACTCGAAGTCCGTGTACAGGCTGTAGTCAAAGCCATCGTTCTTGAGGGCATAGAGCACCTGGTCGGGATTCGTCTGCACAAACTGGTACGAGCTGAAGCCGTCGGGCGCCGCGCCTCCCCTGTCCTTTGGATAATCGAGCACATAGAGTACCGAGAAGCGGCCGTACTCGCTCAGGGCGCTCTTCTCGATGCTGTCGTTCCACGAGGTCACGACCATGTACGAGTCAATCCTTGGGCTCAGCGTCGTCGCATAGTCGATGTCGTTGCCCTGCAGCAGCAGCAACCGGTACGCTCCCACGGGCAGCCCCTTGAGCGAGGTCAGGCCGTTGTGGGAGAGATCGAGCACCATCTCCGCCCACTCGTCGTTCGGCGCGGGCAGGCCAGACAGGTCGGTGATGTGGTTGTAGCCAAGGAGCAGCGTCTCGATCTCGGGCAGCCGCTTGATGCCGGACACGTCCTCCAGATCACAGCCCACCGCGCTCAGGTAGGTGAGCTCACGCAGCTCGCCAATCGCGGTCAGGTCGCCGAGGGCGATGCCATCGAGGTACAGCTCCTCCAGATGGGGACACTTGCGCAGAAACGCGAGATCGTCCTTCTCGAGACCCGTCCCTGCGAGGTTGAGCCGCTTGAGAGACGCGAGCGACTCGTCATCCAGCCACGACATGTCCTCGAGCTGGGGATTTCCGGCAAGGTCGAGCCGCGTGAACCCCCTGCAATCGCCAAGCACGCTGAAGTCGCGAATCTTGGTGCGGCTGAGGTCCAGTTCGTAGGTGTACGAAAGGTCGAGGTCGTCTGGCAGCTCCTCGATGGGGCAACCGGCAAAATCGAGACCTGAGGGCATGTCGATTCCCATGACTGCGTCGAGAGATGACACCTGCGTGTCGGAGCCATCCACGTGCCGAAGGCTTCGCATCTTGGCCAACGGGCTGATATCGCTCACCTTGGTGCGCGCAAACGAGAGCGTCCATATCTTCGAGCCCACCAACGGGGAGAGGTCGGACACCGACGTCCCCGAGATGTCCAGCTCGGTAAGCTCGTCCAGATTGATCGTCGAGAGGTCGTCAACCTGCGTGCAATCCCGCAGCGTGAGGTACTCGACCGGCGCGTTCGACAGAAAGCTCAGGTCCCACAGCCCCTTGACGTTGACAAACTCGAGCTCATACAGCCCCCTGGAGGCAAACCTGAGGTCGGGAAGGCGGCACTCGGCCACGTTGCAGTCCTTGAGCGTCAGCGACTTCAGCGTCCTGATCGAGGCTATGGCCTCGAGGTCGTCCTGCGTGAACGTCTTGCCCTCGACGCGCAGGTACGTCTCGCGACGATCGATCTCCTCTCCCCAGGACATGGTGTACGGTTTGGGGAACAGCATGATGACCGCAAGCACAAGGTTTATGACGCCCACCGCCACGAAAATGCCGATTAGGACCCACGATTTCTTGTCAATGCCTCCGCGAGCCACGACGTCCTCCGCTCCTTACGTTGCCAATCGAACACATATGCGCCCGAGCAATAGGATAACCGTATCGCATGCCACGAGGGCTGTTTGGGCATAATGTTGCTATTGCCACGGACGAAGGAAACGCATGGCTCAACGGGCGAAAAAGCAGGTCCTTTCCTGGAAGATGAAGGCGATCCTCGGGCTGGTGGGCGCGATGCTGTGCGGCCGCGTCTTCATCGAGGTGGTCGACGCCATTGCGCATGAGTCAAGCATGGTCGACCTCGTCGGCACGCTCGTCACGGTTGGCGTCATCATCGTGGGCTTCTTTGCCATACGCAAGTTCTTCCAGGGATATGACGGCATCATCGAGGACCCGCCCCTGGGTTGGGCGCCCACCGTGTCCGGCGACTACGCGGCCTCGTACCGAGGCTTCCAGATGACTGTCGACGACCAGGGCCAGCTCGTCCCCGTCAAGTCCGCTGCCGCTGCCCGCGGCAAGGAGCGCGCCGAAAAGGAGGCCGAGGTCTCCGCACGCATCAGTCGCCTGCAGGACCAAGGGCCCAGGGGAACAACCACAAAGAACGACTACCCCGCCCCGATGCCGCTATCGGCAGCCTCTGGCGGAGGCGAGGGCCTCATGCCCGAGACGACCGTCCCACGCTCCGCCTCCTCTTCCATCGAGAAGGGCAAGAAGCGCAAGGTGCGCGCCGGCATCAAGGTGGGCAGGCGCGTGGACGCCGAGGTCGAGGTTGGCCCGCGTCTGGGCAAGGACGGCTCGCTTCCCACGCCGCAGCAGATCTACGACGCGCTGGGCGAGTACGTCATCGGCCAGGAGGATGCGCGCCGCACGCTGGCGGTCGCGGTCTACAACCACTACAAGCGCATCACGCCCAACTGGCACGAGGACGAGCGCAACCCGGTCGAGATCGCAAAGTCGAACATCATGGTGCTGGGGCCGACTGGCACCGGCAAGACCCTCATGGTCCAGACGCTCGCGCGCATCCTCGACGTACCCCTGGCCATCGCAGACGCCACGACCCTGACCGATGCGGGCTACGTGGGCGACGACGTGGAGTCCATCCTCGCGCGCCTCATCGCAGCGGCCGGCAGCGAGGAGAACGCCTCGATGGGCATCGTGTACATCGACGAGATCGACAAGATCGCCCGCACGTCAGGCGCCAGCAACTTTGCCAACAACAACGATCCGTCCGGCGAGGGCGTGCAGCAGGCGCTGCTCAAGCTGCTCGAGGGCTCCATGACCAGCGTGCCGCCTCTGGGTGGGCGCACCAACCTCTTCCAGAAGAACAGCCAGGTGGACACGACCAACATCCTGTTCATCTGCGGAGGCGCCTTCGTGGGCCTCACCGACATCGTCCGGCGACGCACCGCCAACCGCAGCATCGGTTTCGTGCAACCGGATGCCAGCCTATCGCAGCTCACCGACGATGAGCTGCTGGGCATGGTCGAGCCCCAGGACCTGCATCGCTTTGGCCTCATCCCCGAGCTCGTGGGGCGCATCCCGGTCATCACGCACACCTGCGAGCTGCGCGTCGAGGACATGGTGCGCATCCTCACCGAGCCCAGAAACACCATCGTCCGCCAGTACCAGCAGCTCATGGCCTATGACGGCGTCATGCTCGTCTTTGACCAGGAGGCGCTTGAGGCCGTTGCCCGAGTCGCACTCGACCGTGGCACCGGGGCACGCGGACTGCGCTCAATCTGCGAGAAGGTGCTGCGCGACGCCATGTTCGAGGTGCCCGGCCGCACCGACATCGAGCAGGTAGTTGTGCATGCAGGCTGCGTGACCGATGGCGAGAAGCCCGAGTACGTGCTGCGCGAAGCCTAGACGCAGCGCAGAGAGAGCCCGAGTCGGCCGTCTTATGCGATGCTCGCGAGGGCGTCGCAGAGCTCTCCGATCAGCCTTGGATAGAGGTTCACGCCCTCCCCAAGGTTGCCGAACAACGTGTTGTCGATGAGAAGTGAGTTCGACCCGTCGGGCGAGGACACAGAGTCGCGTGCCATGACCTCGGGAAACTCATCCCAGCCAACAAGCCGTGTGTGAGACCTCTCGCAATCGTCGTTCACGCAGACATAGAAGCCGTTCTGCGTGAAGGCAAACGCACCGAAGGATGGCGGCAGCTCGCGGTTCGTCTCCGGGAACGGGTTGTCGCTGTCGTGCGACCACTCGTACGCCGCGTAGATGTCGTCGCCCTCGGGTATGTCCAGATAGAGGCGCACGTCATGCAGATAGTCGTCCGGATCGCCGAACTCCGCGCCTGTGTGCAGTACGGACCCGGAAGCCTCGCGCCTCAGGATCTCCGTGGCAACTTCGCTAGCGCCGGCCCGCCTCGCCTTGGAGTCTGGGGCCGCAAACGTCAGCCCCTTCCGCTTTGGCCAGTTCCTCGCATAGACGAGCTCGCTCCTGACCTTCTGCACCAGCATCATGAGCGCACCGGCATCCCGGCACGCAAGGCTCACGTCGTCCAGAACCAAGGTGCTTCCGCCGCCGCGAATCGCCCCCGCGGGAAGTGCGCGAAGCTCCACCCAGCTGAGATGGTCGCCCTTGTCCTTTGTGCGGTAGTAGATGCCCGAGTCGCACACGGCGAGGCTCTCGTAAGTGGTCTTGAAGAATGACGAGATCTTCTTGTCCCACAGCACGTAGATGGCTTCCTCCGCGCCGATTCCAAGGCTCTTGCGGATGGCGCCGTCCTGCGCGTCGGGGATCTCGTCGGCGAAGAGCGTCTCGAACACGACGTCTTTGTCCGGGTCACAGAGCTCGCGGTCGGGGTTGGGCCGCCAGGCGCCCTGACAGTTCTTGAGATAGTGCCTGGCAACGGCCTCGAGCTGCTTGGCGGAGAGCACCGCCGGGTACTCCCGCCTCACCGGGCCAAGGCCCTCCTCATCGTTGATCTCGATGCCTTTCTGACCGACAAGCACATCGTCCTGCCAGTCTTGTCCGACCCGTGCCAGACGCTTCATGGCTAGCCCTCAAACGGCAGGTAGCGCCTCATGCGATCCGCTGCCATGACGCGGTCGTCAGTGTCGAAGATGGCGCGCCCGACCATGATGATCTCGGGGTCGAGCGTCATGACCTCGCGGATGTTGCCCTCGTTGATGCCCGTGCCCAGGGCCAGCTTGGCGTTGCGCATGTTGCGTCGGGCTACCTTTGCCAGGTCGAGCGGCTTGATCTTTGGGGTGAACCACCTGCGATGCGTCTCGAGGTCATAGTCGTACTCGGGGATGTAGCCAGTGTGCACCGCTATATAGTCGACGCCAAGCTCGTCGACCTCAGCCGTGCGCTTGGCAAACGCGCGCGGAGGGGCGGACATGTCGCACATGACCTTTCCGCCGTACTCCTTTGCCTTCTCGACCATCTTCATGATCACGGGGTCGGGAGCCGCAGAGAGGACCGTCACTATGCCAGCACCCGCCTCGAAGGCGCGCGTGGTCACGCCCGTCCCGCCGTGAAAGACCTTGGCATCCACGCAGATGCACAGGTCAGGATGGGCGGCATGGATCTCCTCGACGAGACCCAGACCAAAGGTCATCATCTGCGGGTAACC
>CAMYZR010000086.1 GCA_947303905.1 uncultured Atopobiaceae bacterium | reverse complement strand
TCAAAGCGCGGCGGCGCACACTACTCTGACGTGGCGACTGAGTCCATCGCGGCCATCTACAACAACGCCAACGAGCACATCGTGTGCTCCACGCTCAACAACGGTGCGATTCCCGACCTTCCGGCTGACGCCGTGGTGCAGGTGTCCAGCTACGTGGGAGGTGCGGGCGCCCAGCCCGTGGCATTCGGCCCCATGGACATCTCCGCGCGCGGCTACCTGCAGCTCATGTGGAACATGCAGCGCCTGGTGGAGGAAGCGGCCGTGTATGGCGACTACGGCGCGCTGCTCGAGGCCGTCGCGCTCAACCCGCAGACGCCCTCCGGTTCCGAGGCAAAGAAGTGCATCGACGAGCTTCTGGTTGCCCATGCGGAGTATCTGCCCCAGTTTGCCGACAAGATCGCCGAGCTCAAGGCCGAGGGCGTCACGCCCATCGATCCTGTGGTTCAGGAGCTGCTGGCCAAGGGCCTGTAAGGCGATTCGTTTCTCGATGCTCATGAGTGGACCCCTCGCTCCGGTTGGGGCGAGGGGTCCCGTTTTGTCACATGAGCGTTTGCCTTAGTGATAGTAGGTCCGCTTCTCGAACTTGGGCTCGCAGCAGACGTTGATGCCCAGCCGGCGGTAGATGCGCTCGTCGGTGGGGGAGATGATCACCGAGAAGTAGGCGTCGCAGCCCTTGAGCTGGTCGGCCGCCTCGATGACCGCAGCGGCCAGGGGATTGGTGGCGGAGCTGATGGACAGCGCGATGAGCGTCTCGTCGGAGTGCAGGCGCGGGTTCTTGCTGTGCAGATGGGCGATCTTGAGCTTGCAGATCGGCTCGAGGGCTGCGTTGCTCACCACGTAGATGTCCTTGTCCACACCGGCGACGCGCTTGAGAGCGTTGAGGAGCAGCGAGGAGGCGCAGCCGAGGATGGTGGACGTCTTGCCGGTGACGACGCTGCCGTCCGGAAGCACCATCGCGGCGGCGGGCATGCCCGTCTCCTCCTCCTTGGCGAGCGCGGCGGAGCGTGCGGGGGAGTAGTTCTTGTCGATGCCCACGTCGCTCATCAGCAGGCTGAGGGTGGAAAGCTCGCGTTCGCCCACGCCGGTGCGCATCTGGTGTTCGGCCGTGGTGAAGTAGCGACGCACGATCTCGGACTTGCCGGCATCGCGGCAGACCTCGTCGTCGCTGATGCAATACCCAACCATGTTGACGCCCATGTCGGTGGGGCTCTGGTAGGGGCTTGTGCCGGCAATGCGCTCCAAAATGGACTTGACCACCGGGAAGGTCTCCACGTCACGGTTGTAGTTGACGGTGACCTTGTCATAGGCGTCCAGATGGAAGGGGTCGATGATGTTGCGGTCGTCGAGGTCTGCGGTCGCGGCCTCGTAGGCGACGTTCACGGGATGCTTGAGGGGCAGGTTCCACACCGGGAAGGTCTCGAACTTTGCGTAGCCGGCCTGCTCGCCGTGGCTCGCCTCGTGGTAGAGCTGTGAGAGGCAGACTGCAAGCTTGCCCGATCCAGGGCCAGGGGCCGTGACCACCACGAGGGGCTTGGTGGTCTTGGCGAACTGGTTCTTGCCGAAGCCCTCGTCGCTGACGATGAGGTCGACGTTGGCGGGGTAGCCGTCGATGGGGTAGTGACGGTAGACCGGAATGCCGAGCGCCTCGACGCGTGCCTGATACGCCTCGGCATGGGGTTGGCCGGCAAAGCGCGTGATCACGATGCCGCCGATGCCAATGCCCATCCCATGAAAGAGGTCGAGCAGACGCAGGGCATCCTCGGAATAGGGAATGCCAAGGTCAGAGCGTCGTTTGTCCTGCTCGATGTCATTGGCGTTGAGCGCGACCAGAACCTCTGCGTCGTTTGCGAGGCTCGAGAGCATCCGCGCCTTGAGGTCGGGCTCGAATCCGGGAAGAACGCGCGAGGCGTGATAATCGTCAAAGAGCTTGCCGCCGAATTCGAGATAGAGCTTTCCGCCAAACTGGTCGATGCGTTCGCGGATGCGCTTTGACTGCATCTCGATGTACTTGTCCTTATCAAAGCCCTTCTGCATGAGGCCCCCTGAAATAGGTATTGTTCACAAACCCCTATTTTACCAAGCGATGTGCGCGATGACGCGCAAGGTTTTCGCATTGGGCATACGCACCATGCATGTGAAATCGCTCGAACAATGCCAAGGTTGGCACAAGCTGGTTCAAAAAAAGACAGTAGGTTACATTGTGTTTACGTGTTCGAGAAGGACAAGGTCAGTCGCCATCGTTCGCTCTGCCCGCCCCGCTTGCTCGTGCTATGGACGAGAGGATTCAGCGTGTCGTTTGTGTCGACCCTTAACGAGTACTGCAACCTGCTCGCATGCTCGAGTAAGGACCTCGCTGAGCGAAGTGGAATCTCGCCCTCTACCCTCAGCAGATACCGCAGTGGAAGGCGCACCCCCTTCTATGATGGGGAGAGCATCCATAAGCTTGCAGCGGGAATTGTGTCAATTGCACAAGAGCGTGGTGTGGAGGAAATCGGTACCAAGGAGGATGTCGTTCAGGAGCTTCTGAGCGGCATCAATCACAGCTCCACGAGCTTCTCCCGCCGACTCGATGCCCTTATGCGCAAGCTCCAGATCTCAAACGTCGAGATGGCTCGCCAGGTCGCTGTCGACCCATCCTATCTGTCGCGGATTCGCAACGGGCGTCGCTCGCCGGCTGATCCGCAGGGTCTTGCCATGCGCTGTGCAGAGTTCATCGTTGCGCGCCGCCAGGACCGCGATCTCCTGCGAGACGCCTTGCAGGTTCCCGGAGACGATGACGGTCACGTACGCAGCGACGAAGAGGCCAAGGAACTCATTGCCCGTTGGCTGCTTGAGCGTTGAGGCGGATTACATAGCGAGAGGTTGAGAGGCGGGCGACCATCTGGTTGCCCGCCTTGCTTGAGGACAAGACGTCTCGGGATTCAGAACCTCACGCGAAAGTCCCTCTCGCCCATGACTGGTGCAATGTCGTCCTTCTCGTCGATGACGTAGCGGAGCGGATAGCTCGCATATTGGCGGTCGAACAGGGTGAAGTACACCGCGAGGTCGTGGCTTGGCCCCTGCAGCTCCATGCTCACGCTGCCATCGGGTTCGTTGCGGACCCAGCCCACGAGGCCGAGCTCGTTGGCCACCCTGCGCGCCGTCCAACGAAACCCCACGCCTTGGACCTCGCCTACAAAGTGCAGGCGCAGTCTCCGCACGAGGTTGGGGTCGTACCCTTGCGCTTTGCTCGTAGTGGCACCCATGGCGGAGCGCTCCTTTTGCTCAAGACGTGCAGCAGGCGTGGCGAAATTGTCACATGTGGCAGATGGGCAATACAATAGCACGCGAAGACGAATCGGCCGTGCGATCGCATCGGCAGTCTGTCAGGAGGAACGTTCCATGAGCCTTACCAGAAGAAGTCTCCTCTCCCTCATGGGTGCTACAGGGGTTGCAGGCCTTGCTGCCTGCGCGAATCTGCCGGAACGCTATGGCGAGGACCCCGAACCAGCTCCCGAGGAGGCCGAGGTCCAGGAGGAGACCGAGGAGCCAAAGGTCGATCTGGACGAGTATGCCGACCTTGCCCTTGACATGGAGTCCTGGAGCTACGACGAGGCAAACGACTGCTACTACCAGCTCGGCCTGCCCTACTGTATCACTCCCGGAAGCGAGCAGTACGAGTCGCTTTCGATCTTCGTGCCCGGCGCATACCTCAAGGGGACCAAGCATGGGCGCACGTGGTCGTGCGAGGTGGATCCTGACGCCAGCGTCGGCGGCTTCACTCCCGCGACGGCGCCTGTGGCCCTGCCCATCAACTCGCCGAGCTGCAGCGCACAGGAGTGCCCGACCAGCTATTCCCACGATGGCCTGGGGCGCTACCTGTCGGCCGGCATCGTGTACGTGTACCCGGGCTTCAGGGGCCGCAGCGGTGGCTATGAGTCCACCACGCAGGAGTACTTCTCCGGAGGCGCCCCCTGGCTGGTGACCGACCTCAAGGCGGTCGCGCGCTTTTTGCGCTACAACGCTGCCGTGCTGCCCTGCGATGTCTCGCGCCTCTTCCTGTTTGGCTATGGCGGCGGCGCGAGCGCGGCTGCCATCGCGGGCGTGAGCGGATCGTCCGAGCGCTACCTGCCCTACCTGCACGCGCTGGGCGCGGCAATGCACGATGCCGAGGGTAACGACCTCTCCGATGACTTCTTTGGCCTCGGACTGTGGTGCCCCATGGGCGCCTTCAGCTCATCCGATGCGGCATACGAGTGGATGATGGGCCAGTACTCGAGCGAGGGAACGCGTGCCGACGGCACTTGGACGCAGCTGCTCTCGCGCGATCTCGCGGATGCGTATGGCAGCTATGTCAACAGTCTGGGCATGGTGGACGCGGATGGCAACCTGCTACAGCTCGACCGTATCGACGACGGCACCTATGCGGGCGGCACCTACTACGACTACCTCGTGAGGCTCATCTCCGATGCGGCAAGCGATTTCCTGCAGCGCACGGACTTCCCCTACGCTGCCGTGCCCATCGACCGGGCGGTGCGTAACTTCCCGGGTGACCCCATGCTCGTCCCAAGCGTCGCCACGCCCGCGAGCGAAGGCGAGGAGGAGGCCAAGCCGGGCGTGCGCCAGATCCAGGCGACGGTGTACGACACGGTGGAGAGCTACATCTCGACCCTCAACACCGACGGCCGCTGGATTACCTACAACGCAAGCAGGGGAGAGACGGACGTCACGGGACTGTGGGACTTTGTCCAGGCCTGCCGGAAGCCCAGCAGGGACGTCTGCGCCTACGACCTGGTCGATCGCTCTGGCTTGGCCAATCAGCTGTTTGGCACCGACGAGAAGCCATCGCTGCACTTTGACGGCATGGTCGCTCAGCTGGTGGAGCAGAACCACGAGAGCTATGCCGCCGACAAGGAGTGGAACGAGGAGCTTGTCTCGGAGTGGCGCGGCGACCTCGCGGAGACCGACTCGC
Organism: uncultured Atopobiaceae bacterium; assembly: GCA_947303905.1. Lineage (GTDB taxonomy): Bacteria > Actinomycetota > Coriobacteriia > Coriobacteriales > Atopobiaceae > UBA1367. The sequence continues at coordinate 1,460 of CAMYZR010000086.1, read as the reverse complement.
TCGAGCTGACGGTGGCGGATCGCGTGGCACTGTCCGACCCCATCTCCACGCTCGTGGACGAGGGCGGGGAGGGCGCAAAGCCCAAGATCGCCCCGCACTGGCGCATCAACACGGGGCTCATGCAGTCGGAGACCACCTTTGCCAACGAGGTCAACCTGGCCCTGCTGCTTTCTGCGCGCGATGAGGTGAACGACGTGTCGTTCACGCCCGTCTGGGGCGCCGGCTTCGAGCTCGCCGAGCGCGAGGGAGACCCGGAGGACCAGCTGGTTGCGTGGATGGTCTCGTGCTGTCCGCAGGAGGAGCCGGTCGAGACGGAGACCGAGGCCGAGGCCGAGGCCGACGACGAAAATGCATAACCATACGCGATGTGGAATTGCAATGCAATAGCCAATCGACTAACAGGCGGTATTGACCTCCCTTCGTGGTAAGATTGAAAGACCAACACGAAGGGAGGTGTGACATGTACCAAGCTGGTGAGTACATCGTCCATCCTGGTCAGGGCGTCTGCATCGTGGACGAGATCGTCGCAGAGCCCCAAGAGACCTACATGTTGCTTCCCGTGGGCACGCGCAATCCCATGCGCATCAGTTTCCCCGTAGCAAGCGAGTCGCGCCTGCGGCCGGTGCTTTCGCGTGGCGAGGCCGAGGCCCTCATCGGCGAGTATCCGCAGATGGACATCGACGACTACACCGAGCGCAGCATGGCGCTCGAGGAGGAGCACTTCAAGAACCAGATTCGTATGGGTACCTGCCGCGATTCCGTGCGTGTGGTCAAGACCTTCCGCAAGCGCATCGCAGACGTCAGGTCGCGCAACAAGAAGCCCCCTGTGGTGTATGAGCGCATCCTCAAGCAGGCGAGCGAGCGGTCGCTGTCCGAGCTTGCTATCGCGCTGGGAATCACCCCCGATGACGTGCGCGCGCTGTTCGAGAGCCAGGCCGAGGACTTCTCCCTCAACTAAGCTCGTCCCGATACTGCGTCTGACGGGTGCGGGCCCAATCGGGCTCGCACCTGTTTCCATCTGTGCTCAAGCGTGTGGTTGTACGGGGGAGACGCGGCCCATGGCGTACAATTGCCATTCCCAAAGAATACGCATCCCAAGAGTTTGGAAACGACATGGCTACCATCTCTGACGCTCCCAACGACCGTGCGATCATCAGTGTCTTGGGCAGCGACCGATCCGGCATCGTTGCGGCCGTCGCTGGCATTCTTGCTGGTCACAATGTCAACATCCTCGACATCTCCCAGACCATCCTCCAGGGCATCTTTACCATGACGATGCTGGTTGACATGGGCGCATCGGATGCGGACTTCCAGACGGTCCAGAGCGAGCTCAACACCCTCTCCGAGCAGCTCGGCGTTCAGATTACGCTGCAGCGCGAGGAAGTCTTCAAGTTCATGTATCGCCTCTAGCTTGACCCGTCCGCTACCGTGACGGACGCCTGCAAGGAGCCCTTATGACC
>CAMYZR010000085.1 GCA_947303905.1 uncultured Atopobiaceae bacterium | reverse complement strand
CTTTGCCAGTATGCCCGTCACGGTGAGGGGCGACGCGGCGTGTTCGCTCCCGCCGCCGGCTCGCTTCTGCCCCATATCGTGCGGGAGGATCAGCTGCAGCAGGCCAACGCTTACTTTGCGATGAAGAGCGCCTTGGATAGTGTCCTGGGCATCGTCCTCGCGGGAATGATGTATGCAACCTTGCCGATTCATGTGCTCTTCTTCCTGGTTGGCTCATGCTATGTCGTTTCCGGCATCTCGGAGACGATGATTAAGTACGAACATCACCCCTCCTCTGAGCGTCTTACGCTGAGGGTCGCCGTCGGTGATATGGCCGACGGGGTAGCCTACCTCAGGACGAAGAGGGCGATCCTCGTGATGCTCGTTGCCGTCTTGTTCGTCAACTTCTTCATCACTCCCGTGGTGGGCAACTTCCTGCCGTTCTTCGTCAGGACGAATCTGGCGGATGCGCCGTCCTATCTGCTGGACACCGTGCTCACGCCTGAGCTCTGGTCTTCCGTATTCCAGGTGTGCTTTGGGGCAAGCTCCCTTCTGGGGGCGGCTATCCTAAGCGGGCGTACCCAGCTGGATAGGTGCGGCAGGAGGATGGCGAGGCTTCTCTGCGCGATGGCGGCCGTGTTCATCAGCCTTACAGTCTGCTACCTGCTCTTTATTGACCTCGATTCCCATTTGAGCGCTTTCCTCGTCGCGCTTTGCCTTGGGTTTATGGCATTGGGATTCCTCGTCGCCAGCATCAACGTCCCGGCAAGCACGGTCCTCATGCGCGTCGTGGACCGGGACAAGCTGAGCAAGGTTAACAGCCTCACCAACGTTGGCTCACAGGGCATGGTCCCCATCGCCTCCGTGCTGGCCGGCGCGATCCTTGGAACCTTCGGTAGCACTGCCTTGCTGGGCTTCTGTTCCCTGGGCTTTGCAGCCACTGCCATTGCGCTGCTGTTCAGTCGGCAGATTGACGAGTTCTGAGGGTGCTTTGCCGGTCGCGCGTTGGGCTCGGACCAAGCAATGCGAGGAGCCCTACTGTGGCTCCAGTATGTCGGCTTTGACACCAGATCCAGGTGCACCAGATTAGGGATGCCTACAGGGGCTTCGAGAGGCAGCCGCGGTTTGAGGTGCACGAGAATTCCGTCTGCGTCTGTACCCGTTTGCTATTCCAATCCGCTGCATCTGGGAACAGGTGGTACGCTTTGCAGGATGTCGGCATTTCCGACTGTCGGTCGCCATTGGAGCAGTCGTAGAGAGTGTCGATGCATTCGCGGTGATCTAATAAACGCGGAAGGAGGCGGTCATGGCTGAGGAGAGACAGCAGGACTGGATCATAGAGAGGCTGATCGCGAGCGCGTCAACCGCCCCGACCGAGCTCGTGGAGGAGGTGATGGCTGACCCGCGCTGCCCGGCGTTTGGTCCCATCCACCACTTCATCGTGGGGTCGGTGCTGCTCGCGTGCTGGCGCAACGCCGAGGCAGCGCCAAACCGAGATGCACTGCTCGCGGCCGACCTCGAGGAGATGCTTGCGCGCTCGTCGAGTGTGCCCGGCGCCACATGCGCACGCTGGGGCGTGTGCGGCGCGGCGGCATCGGCTGGCATGGCCTACGCCATCGTACGCGGTAACGCACCACTTCGCGAGGAGGGCTGGCAGGAGGGTCAGCTCATGGTGAGCGACTTGCTTGCGCAGATCGCGCGGTCGGGCAAGCCCCGCTGCTGCAAGCGCGACTCCCGCGTCGCCATCGCAGCGGCCGTGCCATACTTCAACACCCTCGGCGGGCCGCAGCTGGTCGCGTCGGACGCGATGCCCACGTGTGCGTCCTTCTCGGAGAATGGCGTGTGCATGGGCTCGGGCTGCCCATTCCATCCAAGGCGCGGGTAGTCAGGTAACGCCTCTTCTCCTTTTTGCACCGATTAGTTGCCAGTTCCCACAAGTATGTGGCCTGACACTAGGGCGGCCATCTCCTGCGGGGTTTCTCTCCAGCCGCAGCGTGCCCATGCCACGAACATTCCGTAGAGGCCGTAAGCTAGGAAGGCGGCCTCGTAGCCGCCCTCACGCCCGAGGTCGGCATCGCTCACGATGGTCTCGAATGCGGTAAGGATGGCCCCGCGCACCCTTGCGCGATCATGAGGTCGTTCTCCGCGCGCAACGAGAGGCAGAACTCGAAGTAACGCTGTGCCCGGATGGGGTGCGGGAGCGGGAGCTCCTTGAGGCGGCACTCCTTTTCGTACGAGCGCCACCGGCGCACCAGGTATGCGGTAAGCACCTCCTCCTTCGAGGAGAAATTACGAAAGTAAGTGGCCCGCCCCACGCCGGCCTTCGCAGTCAGCTCATCGGCTGTCACCCTGCGTATGTCCTTCTTGGCATGTCGTGCGGGGTCCTGAAGTCGGAGATGTTCCTTGGGGCGGACGGGACCGTCTGCCCCTGTATGTCGATGGTCGATGCAAAGGCTGAGTCCTGGCCCAACGCATTCGAGACGCCTCTGCGCGACATACTGGGCGAAAGCCCGTTCATGGACCGATGCGCCACCTCCGTGGGAATGGTGCGCGACGGCAACGACGCTTGCAGGGCGTGCGAGTACATCGACCGTTGCAACGGCGGGTGCTGCGCGGGGGCGCTCATGAGTTCGGGCAACTATCTGGCGCCCTGTCCGGAGAACTGCCATTTCTTTTCTGGCGGCTGGTACGAACGCTTCCAGGAGGTGGGCCAGCGCGCGCTTGAGCAATACTTGGTTGCTCATCCCGAGCCGTTGGAGCGGTATGGGCAAGGATCTTTTGGTAAGAGCACTATCACAGTAAGGGAATGTCTATGAGTGACGAGCTGAGATTGATCCGATGCGAGGACCTTGCTGGAAAGTCGAAGCAGGAGGTGCTCGAGATCCTGCAAGAGGAGGGTGCCGAACTCACTGAGGAGCAGCTTGAGATGATATCCGGCGGTGGCACCTTTGAAGACAATGGTGTCGGTATCGCTTGGTGCGATAAATGCCCGGCTTTCACGTTCGCATATTGGCCTGCTACGGAAGTCACCTGCCCCAACTGCGGCAACACGATCATAGTCCCGTGACCAGAAGGATATACCGGGCCTACGAAGTGACAGACCGCCTGCGAGAGAAGAAAACCTGGGCGAACGGCGCCTTGTCCTTTGCGCACTCGTCTCCCATTGCGGCATGATTTGCTAGGCGTGTCGAGACTGACGGCACGCCTAGCTTTTACCGTGAGATGTCCCCTTTGCCGTCTGCGGGATCGCGCGCTATGCAAGCCAGCCTACAAGATGTTTAACCCGTGGTTTTACTTTGGATTGGTCGGATAGTTCTTGCAGATGGACTAATTGCAATTGTCGGTGAGCCGCGCATTCTCTTGCGTCCAGACAGCTGTGGTACCATTCGAGCAACGGAGATAAAAACACGACCCCGTCGGGTAGTCGGGGTGCATCCCTCGTGATGTCAGTAACCTGCCTCCTTGGTTGTCCCTTCTCCGCGTGGCATCTACATAAAGGGGGAAATCGCCATGCGGGAGATCAGGGTATCCTCCACCCTGACCGTCTATCACGACGGCCAGTTTTGGGTGGGAGTGTTCGAGCGGGTCGAGGAGGGGCGGCTCAGTGCATGCCGCGTCGTCTTTGGGGCCGAGCCGTCAGCTGAGGAGATTCAGCAGCTCGTCTGCAAGAGGTGGGCCAAGCTCCGCTTCACAGAGTTCATCGAGCACGACGGAGCGCCGAAGGTCGCAACCAACCCCAAGCGTCGCCAGCGCGAAGCCGCGCGAGAGCTCGAGAGGCGTGGCCCTTCGACCAAGGCCCAGCAGGCGCTGTCGGAGGCTCGGGAGGCCGCTGCCTTGGAGCGCAAGGCTGACTCACGCGAACGTCGCGAGCAAGAGCGGCAGGAGCGATTCGAGAAGAGGCAGGAGAAGCGCAAAAGGAAGAGGCGGGGGCGATGAGGGGCAAGATGGGTATGGCGAACGCGCTCAGTGCGCTTCGGGTCGTCCTGAGCGTAGCCCTGCTTGCGCTGCCAGCGCTCTCGCCGACCTTTCTGGCGCTCTACGCCACGGCCGGTCTGACAGACATGCTCGACGGCTTCGTTGCAAGACGGACCGGGACGGAAAGCGAACTCGGCGCCAAGCTCGATAGCGCCGCGGACCTTACCTTCGCCGTCGCCTGCCTCGCGAAGATCTTGCCGACCGTGGCCGTGCCCGCATGGCTCTGGGCGTGGGTCGCGGCCATTGCTGTTGTGAAGGCGGTTAATGTGGCGAGTGGACTCGTGATGAGGAAGCGCCTGGTCATGCTCCATACCACCGCAAACAAGGTAGCCGGCTTCGTCGCATTCCTCGTCCCCTTTGCCATCCCGACATTCGGTGTCGTCGCGCCCTCCATCCCGGCATGCGTAGTGGCGACGTTTGCGGCCATCCAAGAGGGTCATCTCATAAGGACGGGCCAGGGCTGAGCATTGCGGAAAGCGCGTCGGAAGGCTGTGGGCCATTAGTCCAAAGACGTGTTGCCCGTCTATATGGACGGGCGCTTCGTTTTGAGGGGGTTGAAGTGTTCCCCACACTTTGTAGGATGGGGTTATCGAGCGCTCGATGAGATGTAGCCAACAATGTGCCTGGAGGTTTTCCATGAAGATGATGGAAGTGCATCCCATCGGAAGAATTGCATGCAAAGACGGCGAGTTCAGCATCGCCCTGAGTCCGGAGTATGGTCCTGCGCTAAGAGGGATGGAGGGATATAGCCACGTGCAGGTCATCTGGTGGTTCGACCGCACCGAGAATCAAGCATCTCTTGTGGAGGAGAAGCCGTACGCCAAAGGCCCGGAGGAGCTTGGCGTGTTCGCCACGCGCTCGCCGATGCGCCCCAATCCCATAGCCATTTCCAGCGTCGATATCGCCTACGTGGACGAGGAGACGGCTACGGTGGGCCTCTACTACATCGATGCGTATCCCGGCAGCTTGGTGCTGGACCTCAAGCCCTATACCCCCAGTATCGATCGCGTCGAGAGCCCTTCGGTGCCCGAGTGGTGCGCCCACTGGCCCAAGTCTTACGAGGAGAGCGGGGACTTCGACTGGGAAGCCGAGTTCAACTTCTAGGAGTGGCTGGGGGATCCGTCATCGCAGTGGGCGTGATCTGCTGGCTCCACTTGCCCTCTGCGCGATGATTGCTCGAACTGCAGCGCTGCCGCGCAGACGCACGAGCCGAACAGCGACCAGCACCACATGGTCTCCTGCCTCGCTTTTGCAGTCGGGAGACCAGGGTGTGCTGGCGTGCGACTGAGTCGCACTCTTGGAGGCCAAGTTGCAGACACGTGGTTGGGATGTCCAACAAGCGCTCTGGCGTCGGAAGGCTGGGCTATAGTGGGTGATGCAGGGACGTTGCGTCGGCAGGCCGCAAAAAAGGGATGACTCTCATGCGTAGACGACTTGGAAGCTTGTTCGCTCTGGCCGCATTTTCTCTGATCGTTGCCTCGTCTTCTGTCGGATGCGCGCGGGCGACGCCTGTATCTGGTTCGGCAGAGGACGGGTCTGCAGAGATGGACCTGCTGACCAAGACGGTGGAGGTCGACGGCAGGCAGGGAGTCGCGGCAGAGAACGGGTGCTTTTGGGTGAGCGGTTCGACCACCCTGTCCAAATACGATAGTGACTGGAACCTAATTGCGACGAACGAAGCACCCTTTGAGGAGGGGTACGAGCTCGAGGTGAACCACATCGGAGACATCGATGTGTATGACAACGAGGTGTACTGCGGGGTGGAGCTGTTTGTGGACGGCGTGGCCTCGAACATCCAAATTGCCGTCTATGACGGTGACACGCTCGAGCTCAAGCGCACGTTCAACTTCGAGCAGGGCAGCGGCCAGGACGAGTGCAGCGGCATCTGCGTTAATCCCGACACGAAGACCGTCTCCATGTGCGCGTGGACCGATACCGGTGACCACGTCTACAACTACGACCTCGAGACGGGCGATTACCTTGGGAAGGTGCGCCTTTCTCCCGCCCCGAAGTGGATACAGGGAATCGCCTATCACCAGGGCGCCTACTACCTCACTGCCGATGATGGTGATGCCAACGATGAGGCCCCCGACCATGTCTATCGCTTTGAGCTTGCCGAAGGGGTGTCTGAGGCACAGGTCGAGCTGGCAAGGACGCTCGATGACGTGCGACGCCAAGGCGAGATCGAGGGGTTGAACTTTGACGAGGGCTCGGGTGAGATGCTCGTGCTCTACAACCGTGGGGCAGTGATCGAGCAGGGTATGCCGGTCGGCTTCTACGATGGCTACGACCACGAGATCCACGAGGTGTATGTGTACGGCCCTCAGTTGTGAGGCGACAGCCCGTGGCAAGGAGGTCCAAGTGAACGAGTACTATGCCAAGTACCAGCAGAAGCTTCGCACCCCGGAAGATGCCGTCAAGGTCGTGAGGAGCGGAGACTGGGTGGACTACACCTCCAACGTCTGCTTCCCCACGCTGCTGGATAGAGCGCTCGCC
>CAMYZR010000084.1 GCA_947303905.1 uncultured Atopobiaceae bacterium | reverse complement strand
CTGATCGTCGAGATCCCTTTCGCTGTCGTAGTCCTCTTGCCTGGCAACGACATCCGCCAACGTGACTGGCTTATCCTCAAACAGGCTTTCCAGATGACGTTGGGCATCTCTAAGATCGTCGTTGACCTGAGCGAGTTCGGCGTTGCATGCGTCGATACGCTTCTGCACGGAGGCTAAAATCTGGTCTCTCATCTGTGGCGTAGTTATGTCAAAGGTGTAGCCTGAGTCAGCCATTCTGTATCCGATGTGGGAGGAACCGCAATCAAGACACACGATCTGTCCTGCCTTGATGTCGATACGCAGTGAGTTGAGCTCTTTCTGCACGATTTCGTTTTTGGTCAGCCGACGTAGGAGTCTGTTCCGCTGTTTACGAAGATCAGCAACAACTTCCTTGGCCTTTGCCAGCTCTCCGACCAGGTCGTCCATCTCGGCCCTGTCGGCAGTCGGACTAATGAGTACTAGCGCGGGATCTTTGTCACGAAGGACTTTGGCTTGTCTTTCAAGTGACTTTCTTTGTTGCTTGAGATCTTCGGCCCTTCGTTTAAGTTCCGCCTCTTCTTGGGGCGTGAGTTCGCGTGCGTCAAGGCCCTTAATCGCGTAGACCATCTCGATGAAGTCGTCCTTGTTGAATTGACCAGCATGAACTCGCGAAGAAGACCTTGCGTCTTGAGAGACGAAATACATCTGCGAGTAGAGCTCTAGGCCCACGCGTTTGTTCATGCCATTCTTAACGATACTGGGAAGATGACCAATGCTGCTTGACCAGTACTCGCGAAACGCTTCCACACTGTCCAGCGTGAGCACCTCACCATCTTCAAGAACGGCGTAGGTGTTCTTGTTCCTCAGGATGGATAGCTTGCGGCCACCAACATCTATGTCCACCACAAAGATGCAGGTTCGGTGAGGGAAATTCTTCGGGAACGAAGGCATGGAACCTAATACGTACATGATGCCTTGCATGACGATGGTCTTGCCGACGTTGTTGTCATCACTCCAAATCACGTTGACGCGCTGATGGAAGTCCTTCTCTACGAATGACTCAACGCCGTTGCCCAAATAGAAAGCTTCGATTCTTACCATCAGCCCAAACCGTCCTTGACTATCGCTATAAAGTACTGCGCCGAGAGCGCATGCAGAAACTTACAGCCAGCCAGAGTCTCCGGACGAATAGACGCGAAGAGCTCATCGACGCCGGCACCAGGCTTATTCTTGATTGCCGTCACAACCTCATCGAGGAGTGTCCAGAAAGCTGTTGCCTCAGAGGCCGCAAACATTTGTCGTGCAACTTCATGCTGGCAATCTTCCAAGTTTTCCTCGGCGTCCTCAGGCGCTACTTCAAGCATCGTTGCGTATATCGGTGCAAAGCAAGAGGGAATGCCGGCTTCCAGTGGATTTCGATTTATCAGCCTGCTGATGACCAGCAGCTCAATCTTTTCCCTCTTTAGCACGCGGTTGTAGCGGTAGACGTCCACTGGATGATTGATTTCAAGACCTTCAACCTTGGATTGCGTCTTGATGCCTACTTGGGCCTTCTTAATCTCGTTGAAGATTGCCCTGAGATCGTCGCTAGTGGGCATGAGTACCGCTGAGGCCTGTATGAGGGGCATGATGTATTCATCAACGGATTCTTTGGATACGATGAACACCACTTCGGACAAGAACCCTTCGATATTCTCTGTTGTGACGGCATCATTGTCGATGTAGCTCTTGTTTAGGCATGTCTGCTCAAATGATGAACGAATCTCGCGTTGCGCATCCTCCGTTAGGTCAGAGAAGTGGAACTCGGTCAGGCCATTATCATCAAGCAGGTTGTTGCGGATGCCACCGATAAAGAGCACCTCTTCGACAAAGTAGTCGTGGAAGTCGCTGATGTAATTCTTGAAGAGAGTAACCAGCTCGGGGCCGATTTCTTTCGGGCCTGACCGGGCAGCTTTCGACTGCACGTCGTAAAGGCGCAGCGACATGTTGTCCATGCCGGTGACGTCATTGAAGAAGTCGATGGCGAAGCAGTTTATATCGTCGTATTCCTCTCGAAAGCTAAGCATGTGGAGAAGGGCACGAGTCTCCATTTCGTTAGCCCTCGAAGCGTTCTGCTCTGATGAGCGGATCACGTATGCCATGCCCACTCCGCTCTTTCTATTTCGTCCTCAGCGTAACCCCCAGCGTGTTCGCGTTCTCCCGCACAACCCGCATAGTCTTCTCGTCTACGCCATCAGCCACGTCAACAATCGCTGAGAAGGTCAGCTCTGCACTCACGCCACCGAGGTCGTACAGCTGCTGCAGAATCTCAGCCACGATGTCGCCGACCTCCATACCAGCCGCTAGCTTGTCGAGCGATGCCTCAAGCCTCACCTCATGGACGAGTTCTACAGGCGGAGTGACGCCACCGCCGTTGTCACCATCGCCGTCATCATGGCCGCCGTTGTCGCCACCCTGGCCTCCGCCATCACCGTCATCGTCTCCACGACCAAAGGCCAGCTGTCTCAGCGCAATGGTGCCCTGGACGACAAGCCCGCTGCTCAGGTCGACATGCGGGCGTCCCATCTCGGGCCCCATTCTCAAGCCGGCATAGCGCCCCTTCCCCTCGTCCCAACCGTCGGCGTAGGCGAAGTAGTCGCCACTCTCCACCCCGCGCTCAAGACAGGAGCGCAGCACGCCGGAGTCGGCCAGCCTCCTCAGGTACAGGTAGCGGCAGTAGTCGTCCACCAGCTCGGACGCGCTCATGTGGTCGCGACCGTTCCAGAGCATCGAGTCGAGGTCATGGCTCAGCAGGAACGGCGAGTAGTCCGTCAGTACCAGCTCGTCCCTTGCCGCGCGATCGAAGGCACGCTTGGAGATTCCGTCAGAGCCAGTTATCGGCTTGGGGTCCCACTCGATGCTCCTCAAATCACCAGCATCCTGCGAGGGTGAGAGCAGCCACCGATACGCTTGCATCACGAGGCGCTTCGCACGGTCCTGCGAGGCACCCAACTTGCTCTTAGCCTCAGCACGAGCGGTCTTGGTCAGGTCGAGCCCGTCGGCTTCTGCGTCAATGCGCTGCCATGCGAGCGAGCGCCTCACAGCGTCCCGCGCCTCGCGAAGTTCGTTGCCGCTTGCCGCGGCGAAGAGTAGCATGTTCCGGTTGGTGCGCAGACTCTCGCCGCGATACGTCAGAATGTCTGTCGCAAAGGCCACAGCCGGTGACCCCTCGGCATCACGTCCTTGCAAGCGTGAGGGCGGGATGATCACCAGCGCAAGGTCTCGGCTGTCGGGCACCTCGAGCGTGCTTGCAGGGCACACGTAGACCGACGCGAAGCCGCTTGACGTCTGCCGCTCGGCCAGCTGTATCACATGCACGACCTCGGAGTCCACCGCACCCGCGTCGAACTCGGCAGCGTACTTGCGGGCGGTCTTCTCCAACGTGGGATGAGTGTCGAACCAGTACCGAGTCCCCGTGGTGTAGAGGTAGCTCAGCTCGTCGCGCATCTTGTTGAGGGCGTCGTCGTACACGGTCACGTCCGTGCCAGGCACTGCCGCCCCAAGTCGGATATCAGACACATCGAGGCCGCGCAGGTTGGCTCCTCGTGCCGTCGGCGCGCTGCCCAGGAAGACGGTCCTTGCCACCCTCCGTGCAGCACGCGACCGCGAGAAGCGACCGGGTGTGTTGTCAATCTGTGCGGGCATGGAACCCTCGCCGTCGACGTCCCCGTCCACTACCGCGTTCCAGGCAGGGTCGAGGTACTGGAACACTTCCTCCTTGATGCGGCCGTCGGAGTAGTCGATGGATCCCGGCATGATGAGCGGGTCGGCGTCGTTCGCGTCCCACAGCTTGTGGATGACGGTCGCCATGAGCCTCAGCACGCCACGCGTGCGCTGGAAGTTGTCGAGTGTGGACCAGTCGTTGTACAGTCGGTCGAACACCTGCGGATGTATGGGGTAGCACCTCAGCATCCGATGCCGGTAGTCAGCCTCTCGGCACTCCAGCGGGAACTTGTCGGGGTCGCTCCGGTAGTACTCCATGAAGGCGTCTACCACGGGCCCGGCCAGGCGAGTGTCGTAGTCCTTGAAAAGGCGACGCTTCACGATCTCGAAGCCCTCCTCGTTGGTGGCAGCGCGCCATATGGTGTTGATGCGACCGAAGACCCGCTCCACGCGGCGCAACGCCTCGACGCCACCCTCGTCGCCAAGCTCGCGCTCGCTCGCGGGCAGCGAGGCTATGAGCATGCAGTTGTCGGTGCGCTTAACGGCCTCGGTCAGCTGCTGCACGAAGGAGAGCACGTTCGCGAAGGTGCCTGCGGGCAGGTTCTTGTTGTCGTTTCCGTAAAGGTTTCGGGCATACACCACGAACTCGTCCATCAGGATAACGCAGGGCCCGATGGCGTTGAAGAAGCGTACGAGCGCGTCCGTCCCGGGAGCGATACTCTTGCTGTCCGAGGGGCGGATGATGGAGTACGGCTCCGGGTCACCCTTCTGTAGGCAAAGCTGGTACGCCATCTCGCCCCAGAGCGTGTTCACCTTGCCCTTGAGGAAGGCTGGGTTCTTGAAGTTGGCGGGCTCGAGGTCGGTGCCCACGAGTGTCGCGACGTAGACCTTTTCGGGCAGCGCAGGTACGCGAGCCTCGTCCATGACCTCGGCGATGCCGGGCAGCTCGCGCGCGATCTTTGCGTTGCGCATCAGGTGGTAGACGGCCAGCATGCTGTGCGTCTTGCCACCGCCAAAGGCGGTCTTGAGCTCCACCACGGGGTCCCCATCATCATCGTCCTCGAGAGACACTCGCTTGAGTGCGGTGATGAGCAGAGACTTCATTCCCTCGGTGATGTAGGTGCGGGAGAAGAACTCCTTGGGCCTCTGGTACTCGTCCCGGGCGTCTCCCTTGGCGATGGTCGCGAGGTCGAGCGCGAACTCCGCAGTCTTGAACTGCCCGCGTGCCACGTCGTCCTTCGGGGCCACCACGGTGCGCCATGCGCGCAGCGCGATCGCCGTCGGGTTGGAGAGCGGGGACTCGCGGACGAGCGATGTGTCCGCCGCTGGCGCGGGTCTGGGTTCGGCGGCGACGGTCACCTGGTGGCGGGACTCGATCTCCTGCTTGTAGTCGTTGATGGCGCTGGCCGTCTCGGGGTCTATCTGGTCCATGATGCGCACCATTGCGCGCAGGTAGTCCACGGCGTCCTCGTCGGAGATGCCGTCTCCAGTGGCATGGGCCCAGTCGTTGCGGGCGTCGATGACGTTGCCGACCCAGTTGTTGGTCCTGCGGTCCATGACAGCTCGGAACACATCGTTCCAAGACTGTTTGATGAGCCTGAGCATCAGAAGAACATCAAGGGAGTCGACACACGCCATATCATCAGTGGCAGTGGCTGGAAGAACGTCCCGCCGCTGGTCCTCATAGAGATGCCCATGCACGCCGTCTCGCCACCAGCCGTCCTTGTAGCAGCGGATAAACTCGCGCATCTCGTACATGCCGAGCTGCTCGCGCATGAGGTCGAAGGCGTTGCCGATGAGCATGTTGTTGCTGGTGGAGATTCCCATGTCCTGCACCTCCTACACGTTGAAGTCGAGTTGCTGCTGGACGGGCGTGGAGCGCCTCAGCTGCTCCGCCCGCTCCGATATGTCGGACCAGGAAGTCACGAGGTCGTTGAACCAGGTAGCATCCTCGGTACGCTTGCCGTTCTCTGCCGCCTGGAAGAGAAGGTACGCGAGCGACTTGGCCCGCTCCGCCCTCACCTCGTCAAGGAGCATCGCCGCCTGGGCCGCACCGTCGATGCCACCTCTGCCCTCAAGCGCGGCGACCATGCACATGAGGTCGGACCAGCACGATGGCGCCAGCCGCGCCTGCTCGGGGTTGGCGACGTCCAGGGGTCGAACGAGCCATGTCTTGCCATGCTCGTTGGCGAGAACTCCCGCACGGACAAGCCCGCCGAAATCGGCGCCGCGTGCGTTGCGCAGCGTCTCTGCGGTGCCGAAATCACCCTTGGAGAAGCCGAATTGTTCGTACCAGGTCAGGCAGAAGCGGGTCTCGGCGTCCAGTTCCTCACCGCTCTCGCCCATGAGAGCGTCAAGCTGCTCATTAATCATCGCAAGGGCCGTACGAACGCTCATCGGCCTGCCGTCGGACTCCATGACTTTTGAATACTTTGAGAAGGCAGCCATTCCGGGACCAATGGAAGCTTGTGCCATATCCACCGGTGCGATTGACCCTTGTCTTAGATCATCGAGTCCGCGTTTCAGTGTTCTACGTAGCTCTCTTTGGAACTCAGGACGTGTGGCTATCGGCGCCTTCTCATCACGTCTACGGCATACAAGTACGATCGATGAGGCAAGCGCATTTGATCCAGAGGCAATCATTCTGACAGCCATCTCTGTACGCATTGGCCATGTGCCTGTTATCTGCAAACCCGCATCAAGTAGAGCCTGAAGCATAGTCTCCCAACCTGATGAGCTTCTACCATCACTGGTATCCTCAGATTGTTTA
>CAMYZR010000083.1 GCA_947303905.1 uncultured Atopobiaceae bacterium | reverse complement strand
AGCGAGGTCGAGGTCACCAGGCGCCGAGAAGTACGCTGTCTTGGAACTAAGCGAGCACACCACGAGCAGCCTCTGTCCCGCGCCTTCGCGCACATAGGCATAGATCTGCCCGCTTGCACGTTTGAGCTCGCGATAGCTGCCCTCGCGCACCACCGGAAGCCGCCTACGCAAGGCAATCGCCGCACGATAGAAGGCCAAGAGCGAGTTGGGATCTGCTTCAGCGGCAGCTACGTTGATGACAGGATAGTTCGGATTGATGGGATACCACGGCTCAGCCGTTCCATCACCGCCCACAAAGCCTGCTCCAGGCGCGGAGCTCCACTGTACGGGCGTGCGCGCATGATCGCGCGTGGCACGATTGACCAGCTTGAGGGCCGCCTCCTCCGGAAGGCCCAGCTCGCGCACGCGGCGGTACTGGTTGAAGGTGGACACGTCGGCAGACTCGTCGACACTCGCAAGGTGCGTGTTGGTCATGCCGATCTCCTGGCCCTGGTACACGAAGGGCGTGCCGCGCAAGAAGAGGTAACTGCAAGCCAGCGACTTCCCGCTCTCCACGCGATGGGCTTCGCTTCCGTAGCGGCTGATGATGCGCGGATGGTCGTGGTTTTCGATGTAGAGGGCATTCCAGGCTCGCCCGCCCAGGCCCGTCTGCCAGTTCCCAAGCGCCTGCTTGTATGAGCGCAGGTCGAAGGGCCGTGGGATCCAGTCGGTAAAGAAGCAGTCGGCACCCATGTGCTCGAAGGTGAAGAGCATGTCAAGTTCCTGGTCGGGGCCCTCCTCTGCGTACTCCAGCGCCTTCTCCGCACTGATCATGGGAGCCTCGCCCACCGTCATGCAATCGTAGTTGTCGAGCACGTTCTGTCGGAACTGTCTCAGGTACTCGTGCACGTGCGGACCGTGGTCGTAGAAGCACATGCCACGCGCGGCAGGCTTGAGCGGATTGTCGTCGGGAAGTCCCTCCACCTTGCTGATGTACGTGATCACGTCCTCGCGGAAGCCGTCCACCCCCAAGTCGAGCCAGAAGCGCATGATGCGCTCCACCTCGGCGCGCACCTCGGGGTTGTCCATGTTGAGATCAGGTTGCTTCTTGGCAAAGATGTGCAGGTACCACTGGTCGCGAGCAGGCTCGTACTCCCACGCGTCGCCCTCGAAGAGGCTGTCCCAGTTGTTGGGCGGGGTGCCACCGTCATCTGGCGCACCAGGCGTCTTGCCGTCACGCCAGATGTACCAGTCGGCGTAGCGGTTGTCGCGCGAGCTGCGGCTCTCGACAAACCAGGCACACTCGTCCGAGGAGTGGTTGACCACCAGGTCCATGATCACCTTGAGCCCACGCTCATGGGCTCCGTCCAGCACCTGCTTGAAGACCTCCAGCGTGCCGTACTCGGGATTGATGTCGTAGTAGTCGGCGATGTCGTAACCAAAGTCCGCCTGCGGGCTGGGGTAGAGCGGGCTGAACCAGCTGCCGGTGACACTCAGGCTGGCGATGTAGTCGAGCTTGTCGAGCACGCCCCAGAGGTCGCCTATGCCGTCACCGTTGCCGTCGCAAAAGCTCCGTGGCCAGATCTGATAGAAGACGGCGTCCTTGTACCAGCGCGTACGCTCCATGATGGCCTCCTCACCCAGGGTTGTTGCCCCTACGATACGCCAGGTATATGCACTATCACGAAGCGCGTCTCGTCAAGTGCGGCAAAAGGCGCATTCGCATTGGCCACTGTGGCGGCGATTGCAAGGAGAATGGTTGCCAGCCACAGCGTTTCTGTACCAAAGAGGGGCTCGCCTGGCGCTATGCTCAATACTGGGTAACGACAGCCCCATCCGCCCGAAAGGAGCAACGATGGCCGAGAGCATAAGCAACACCCTGAGTACCAAGGGCATGAGCGAGTTCGAGCGTGGCTACAAGGCGCCCGACTGCGTGGTGCTCGACTCCGCCTACTGCTCGATGGGTCGCATGATTGCCCTACGTGCTTGCGAAGCTGCAGGCTGGACCTATCACGACACCGTGACCCTGCTTGAGCTTGTACCCGAGTGCGGCGTGACGGCCGACGATGTGGACGCCTTCGAGGCGAAGTCGGCCGCACCAGACGCCAACCTCGATGAGCTGCGCGCGACTGACGAGTACCAGCACATCCTCGCTGCCTACCGACTCGCGGCCGAGCGCGCGCTCGAAGAAGGCCCCTGCCTCATCCACGACCGCGTGGGCAAGGCCTTTGTGCAGAGCCTGGGCAAGACCTGCGCCAGCGCCATGACGTACGCAAGCGACCGTCCCGCCATGCGCGTGCGCGCCAAGGTCTCGCCGCTCTATGCAGGCCTCACGGATGAAGCCGAACTCGATGCCGCCATCGAGTACGAGAACGCTCACCGTCGCAGCTGGCACGCGCTCGCAGACGATGGGACGACATGGGGAGAGCCCGCAACGTACGACCTCATGATCAACACCGACCTCATCGGTCGTGACTTCGCGGCACAGATCCTGGCACAGCTCATGATTGGCCAAAGGTAGCCGGACGAAAGAGATTCGACCCCCCCGACAAACCCATGCCCGATCTGCATAGAAATGGATATACAACAGGCATTTGTTATCCCTTATGTGAGGCACTATGCTATCAGCAGACACCTTGAGGGAAGGGAGCATCATGGCCAAGACGATGGACCGCGCAGAGTTCGAGCAGATGGACGTATTCGGCATCGGACCGGACAACCCCGCACAGCAGTACTTCCAGGGCAAGACCTACCTGAAGGTGCTCACCGAGGAGGGCTGCTCCACGCCCGTCTTCAACGTGACCTTCACCCCCGGCTGTCGCAACGACTGGCACGTGCATCATGCCGCCGAAGGCGGCGGGCAGGTGCTCATCTGCACCGCTGGCGAGGGCTGGTACCAGGAGTGGGGCAAGCCTGCCGTCAGCCTGACTCCCGGCACGGTCATCACCATCCCTGCCAACGTCAAGCACTGGCACGGCGCAAAGGCCGACAGCTGGTTCAGCCACGTGGCCGTCGAGGTCGCCGGCACCGACGCGTGGAACGAGTGGCTCGAGCCGGTCAACGCCGACGACTACTACGCGCTCGCCTAGCGACACGCGCTTAATCACATTCTGGTTCCTCCCCTCCCCGCTCGCAGGCTGGCAAAGCGTTACGCTGTTCCTGTCGGGCGGGGAGGTCTTTATGGAATACCTTTGGTACGTCATAGCCGCGCTGGGTGCGGGCATTGGCACGGGGTTGGCCGGCCTTTCTGCGGCAACCGTGATGGTGCCCATCCTGTATGTGCTCTGCCCCTCGTTTGGGGGCGAGGTTGGCGCCTACCAAGCCACGGCCATTGCGCTTGCCTCGGACATCCTCGGATCGGCCATCACCACCTGGACTTACATCCGCTACAAGAACATCGATCTCCGGCGCGGATGGATCATGTTTGCCTGCATCGTGAGCATGTGCGTGGCGGGAAGCCTCGCTGCCCACCGCGCTGGTAACGTGGTGCTTGGCAGCTTCTCACTCATCCTGACCTTTTGCATCGGCATCCGCTTTCTGGTGAAGCCCGAGTCCAAGCGTGAGGACGCACCGGAGCGCGGCAGCAGGCTCACGCCACGTGACATTGCCGTCTCGCTCTTCTTTGGCCTGACCATCGGCTTTGGGACGGGCTTTGTGGGCACGGGCGGGGGCATAATGATGCTCGTGGTCTTCACCTTCATGCTGGGCATGGACCACAAGACCGCAGTCGGCACGAGCACCTTCATCATGACCTTCACCGCGCTCATCGCCAGCATCAGCCACATGGTCATCGAGCCGAGCATCGTCGCCGAGCGCTGGGACGCCCTGCTCGTGTGTGCCACGGTAGCGACGGCCGCATCGCTCGTCTCGGCCCAGTTTGCCAATCGGGTGAGCGCCCGCACGGTGAGCCTCGTCACGGGCGTGGTGCTCGTCGTATGCGGCGGAGCGCTCATCGCCATCAAGTACCTGCTGATGTAGCAGGCTGCGGAAAGACGGGTGACGCCTAGCCTCTGAATGCCGGGCTGTCCTTGAGCCCGTCGAGGCGCCTCTTTGCCCGCGCGGCATACACGCCTCCGGCCAGAAACACGGCAAAGGCCACCACTACCAGCACGTAGCCTATCGAGACCAGCGTGGGTGACGTCTGTAGGATGACGAGGCCTGCGCCAGACGCGAGCAGTCCCAGTGCCGTCCGCTCGATGGACAGGAACGTGCGCAACAGCGCAAACTTGGTCCGGTCATAGGCCAAGTAGTCACGCAGAATCATGTCGCCTTCATGGTTCTTGTACTCGTAGTCCATAGCGGATGCCCTCCCCCGTCGATCGCCAGAACCATCGTAGTCCCAAGGCGCTGCCGCAGCAGACGAGAAACCCTCCCCCGGTCATCGTCCGAGAGAGGGTTGCAATCAAATCGTATGCGAGAGGCTCTTGGCTAGATGCGGCCCGCCTCGCGAGCCAACTTGAGAGCAAGCTCGAACACGGCCTTGCCATTGACCATGCCATAGTCGGTCATGGGGATGACCTCGCAGGGGATGTTGTACTTGGCGACCTTCTCGCGCATCTGCTTGGCCTGATAGCCAACCTGCGGCCCCAGCAGCACGACGTCGGTCTTCTCGTCCACGCGACGGTCGACGGAGCCCACGCCATGGGCCTCGATGTCGGCCTCGACGCCCGCAGCCGCAGCAGCCTCGCGCATCTTGGTGACGAGCAGGCTGGTGGACATGCCGCCCGCACAGAACAGCCGAATAGTAACCATGGGCATCCCCTCTCTCCAATGGCGATGAGAATGGCTCTCATCGCCGCCCCTATGCTCCGAGCATCGATAGGCTCACGATAGCAAAAGGACCCTTATGCGTAACGTTCGCGTCGGTCAGGTGCCGAACGCCTATCGCAGGTCCTTGCGATTCGGGACCCAGTCGGCCGTCTGCTGGTACCAGACGAGCAGACGCGCGCGCAACTGGGAGAGCCTTTCGGCATAGGCGGGGTCGTCGATGCGGTTCGTCTGCTCGTGCGAATCGAGCTCCAGGTCATAGAGCGTGTCTCGCTCGTAGAGTCGCATGGTGTACTTGAGCTTGCCCATGCGTATCATCGTGGCACGAGTGTGGTTGGCGCCTTCCTCGTGCTGCGTGGAGATGCGCGGCCAGTACACGTCGTGCGGGTCGTCGTGGCCGAGCTCCATTGCCGGACGATCGCCAAAACCGCGCCCGCCCTCGCAGAACACGGCATCCTTGCCAACGTCGTCTCCCGCGAGCACCGGCAGCAGGCTCTCTCCGTGCTGCACGTAGCCGAGGTCGATGTCACACATGTCTGCCAAGGTGGCGCAGAGGTCGTTCAGCTCGACCAGCGCGGGAGTCACGCGCGGTTTGCACGCGATGCCCATCGCCGGCTTGATGACGAGTGGCACGTTGGCAAGCGCATCCTCGAAGCAGTTCTGGACCTTCTCCACCAGGCCGTAGTCGCCTGTATAGTCGCCGTGATCGGAGAAGACGAAGACCGAGGTATTCACGTAGAGCCCCGTCTCGTGAAGCTTGTCCACCACCTGTCCCAACTGGCTGTCGAACTTGCTGACCATGTCGAGGTAGGTGGCCCGCAACTCGTTCCAGCGCTCCTCCGGCCAGCGTGGGTCGAGATCCATCTTGCGCACGGTCTCGGCTATCATGGCTGGACCGTCCTCGCGACGCGGGATGCGCGGAGGCAACGCGTTGCGGTCGGTGGAGCCGTACCAAGGACGATCGCAGCCGTAGGGTGGATGCGGAAACGCAAGCGAACAGTAGACGAAGAAGGGTTTCTCGCCGTCTCGCGCTGCGTAGCGGTCCAGATAGCGCAGGCAGGCGTCGACGCAGCCCTCGTCGGCGCGCCCATAGGCACCGGCGGATGTCTCGCCGAGATAGAACGAGTAGCTGTCCGGGTCAAACGCGCGAGTTGCGCCGCCGGGAGAGCCATGAGTTTGGCTTGCAGACCTCATGGCGTCGATGCGCCTATCACGCTGGTTCTCGGTGCTGAGGCCATCGTAGTACTCGTCGCAGTAGGCAGTCTTGGGACGAGTGCCAGGTATCACATCGTTTCGCCCGATCCAGATGACCTCGTAACCGGCTCCCTTCATGGTGCGCAGGATGTTGGGCTCGTCCTCGTTCTGCAGAAAGTGCATGGTGCGATGCCCCGTCGTGTGTGGATAGAGTCCCGAGAGAAAGCTGCAGCGACTGGGCACGCACACGGGGTTCTGGCAATAGGCGTTCCTGAAGGCGACACCCTCCTTGGCCAACTGGTCCAGACTGGGCGTGATGGCTGCTCGATTGCCCAGGTAGTGCTGCGCGTCGGCACGCATCTGGTCTGCCACGAAGTAGAGGATGTTTGGCTTTCTGGGCATGAGCTTGCTCCTTCGGCAGGAGGTGCTTTGAGTAGATACTATCCCCAAAGCCATGCCGCATCAAAGGCAAGCCTGTGGCAGAACCAGCCCTACACTCGCCTGCATGTAGCAACCGAACGATGCG
>CAMYZR010000082.1 GCA_947303905.1 uncultured Atopobiaceae bacterium | reverse complement strand
ATGACTGCACGGGCTACTGGACGGGGTTCGGCCAGCAGTATGGCCAGTACTGCTGGAACCATAGCGGCCACGGCTATGTCAACCTGCGCGAGGGTATCGTGTACTCCTGCGACACCGTCTTCTACGAGATCGGCAAGGGGTTCTTCCTCTCTGACAACAAGGAGGGCCTGCAGGAGACCTATCGTCGCTGGGGGCTGGGGGAGGCCTGCGGCATCGATCTTCCCGCCGAGTCCATCGGCAGGGTTCCCGATGCCGAATGGAAGTGGAGCTACTTCACCGAGGCCGACGAGTATGCGCGCAGCTGGCAGGGCGGCGACACCACCAACCTCGTCATCGGCCAGGGCGACCTTCTGGTCACGCCCCTGCAGATGGCGACCGTCTATGCTGGCATAGCGACAAGGGGCACCGTGCAGAGGCCGCATCTGCTGCGCAGCGTCTCATCCCATGCGGGGTCCGGCTCGATTATGGACTACAAGAGCGAGGTCGCCCGTACGGTCGAGGAGCAGGACAGCTCGTTCGATCTCATCCAGGACGGCCTGCAGGGCGTCATCTACGAGGAGTCGGAAGCCCAGGCATCGCACTTCACCAACATGAAGGAGCTGGTCGCGGGCAAGACCGGAACGGCAGAGCGCTCCGGCGAGGAACCGACCGGCTGGTTCGTCGCATATGTGCCCGCGGACAACCCGCGCTATGTGGTGGCCTCCTGCGTGGAGCGCGGCGGGTACGGCAGCGAATGCGCCATGTACGTGGTCCGCGACATCATGGGGGCCATTTACGACGAGCCTGACACATCCGAAGCGGTCGACACGTCAGGCGTAAGGTAGGAGGTGGTAGAGCATGTTCTCACGTGGTTCGTCAACGGAAGGCATAGGCGAGAAGGCGCATACCACCTTCTCGCGCGGGACGGGTAGCGCTAAGGGCGCCCGCATGTCCAACGTGGGCATATCCCAGGTGGTCTTTCTTCCGCAGATTGCGCCCACGATGCTGCTGATCGCGTTCGGCACCCTGATCATCTGGTCGGCCTCCCTGACGATTCCCGAGGCGTCGTTCGTACGTCACCTTGTCGGCATCGTCTTGGGCCTGATCGTCGCCTTCTTCACCTGGCGCTACGACTACAGGACGCTCGCCAACCTGTCGACCGCGCTTCTGGTGTTCGATGCCCTGCTCATGATCATGCCGCGCATACCCGGCCTTGGATACTCGGCGATGGGCATGACCGGTTGGGTGCGCATCCCGCTCATCGGGTTCAGGTTCCAGCCGTCCGAGCCGGCCAAGCTCATCACGATACTGCTGATGGCCTCGCTGGGCGCCCAGTACAACGGTCGCATCGAGACCCTGCGCGACTACCTCAAGCTCTGCGGCATCCTCACCATACCCTTCCTGCTGATCCTGACCCAGCCCGACCTGGGAACGGGCCTTATCGTGCTCGTCGCCGGGGCGTCGATCATCATCTGCGCGGGGGCGCCGCGCAGCTGGGTGCTGGTCACCATAGGCATAGTGGTCCTCGGCGCGACGCTCGTGGTGGTGACCTCCATGACGCCGGGGCTGCCCCACGTGCTCAAACAGTACCAGCTCAATCGTCTGATCGTGTTCGTCGACCCCTCCGTCGATCCGACGGGCGACGGATACAACCTCACGCAGGCAAAGATCGCCGTCGGCTCCGGTGGCCTTTTGGGCAAGGGCATCGGCAACGCCACGCAGTCTGGCTCGGGCTTTCTGCCCGAGGCCCACACCGACTTCGTCTTTGCCCTGATGGCGGAGGAGTTCGGCTTTCTGGGCTCCACCGTGCTCCTTGGCCTCTTTGGCTGGATGCTCTTCAGTACCATCTCGCTGGCGCAGCGCGTCGACTCGCCCTTCGCGAAGCTCATCCTGGTGGGCATCACCACGATGTGGTCGTTCCAGCTTTTGCAGAACGTCGGCATGTGCATCGGCCTCATGCCCATCACGGGCATTCCTCTTCCCTTTATCAGCTTCGGCTCGTCCTCGATGGTCGCCCAGCTCATGTCCGTGGGAATGGTGCAGTCCATCTGGAGGCATCGTCCCAAGGCAGCCTAATTGGGACGCCACGGTGCTTTGCGCGCCGGATGCCGTAGAATGATGCGTGCAACAAAGGAGGTGTGAGCTTCATGACTGGATCTTCAATCATCAACCAGACGACCGACCTGGTGATCTCTGGCCGCGAGATGGAGGAGCGTCGCTGCGACTATGTATGCGTCGTGGCCCTCGTCGACGTTACCGCGCCGCGCTCGCTTGCCATACCGGTTCGTGACGCCCTGGACCCGCGTCTCCCGACCTCCGAGGTGCGCGTGGTGGCAGCAGGCTCTGATACCGACCTGCTGGCACCCACGATTCCTGACGTATGCGTCGCCGTGCTTGGACGCAACGCCCAGGCGGTGTCCGCCGGCGTCTGCGAGCTGGCCGCAGCCGGCGTGCCCGTCGCCTTGGTGTGCGAGTCTGCACTCGATGCGCCCAAGCTGCCCCTGGGCGCCACGGCGGCGCGCAGGGTCAGCATCATCTCGGCCACCAATCCCGAGGTGCTCACGGAGCGTCTCGCTGAGTGGATCATCGGCGCCACGGACAAGGGCATTGCCATGGCGGCAAACTTCACCTTCTGCCGTCGTGCCAAGGTGCGCTCTCTTATCAACGAGTACGCAATGGACACCGCGGTGCGCACGGCCAAGCTCGGCCCGGGCGCCAAGGCGCCGTCCATGACCGCCTCGCAGGCACGTCTCGCCCTTGCGATCGCCGCGGTCAACGGGCAGCCGCTTGCGTTCGGTCGCATTCCCGAGGTCCTCTCCGCGGTAGGCGCGGGCTTCGGGTCGCGCATGCTCTCCAACAAGACGCTTGGCAAGGTGCCCATCGTGGGCTTCATGCTCCAGGCGGGGCTCGGCTACCTTGGCACGCAGGCCACGGGCATGTCCCTCCAGCGTCGGTTTGACAAGAAGGAGCGCATCGCGCAGGGCGAGAAGCCCGAGCATGGCATGGCATACCGACTTGCCTCTGCCGTCGTCTCGCACGCCGGCAAGGGTTCGTCGAAGACCGAGGCACGCCTGCTTCCGAGTGGCGACATCCTTTACGGACGAGAGGACACCCGATGAGATTGGAGCGGCGTGACCGCTTTCACGAGCTCGAGCCGCTCCTGGGCAAGGTGTTGCATCCTGCCCGCTATCTCGATCACGAGTGGGGTGCCGTGGAGGAGCAGGACGGCCCTTTCCACGTGTGCATGATCTACGCCGACACCTATGAGGTCGGTCAGCCGAACCTGGGCATTGCCATTCTCTACAACTCGCTCAATGCCGCCGAGGGCATCTCGTGCGAGCGCGCCTATCTGCCCTGGACCGACATGAGCGCGCTCATGCGCGAGCGCGGGGTGCCGCTGCTGTCGCTCGAGAGCTCTTCCCCGGTGGCTTCCTTCGACATTGTCGGGTTCACGCTCGCGCACGAGATGGTGGCGACCAACATCATCGAGACGCTCGACCTCGCGGGCATCGCCGTGCGTGCCGCCGACCGCGACGAGGACGACCCCATCATCATCGCCGGCGGCCCTTCCGCCTGGAACTGCGAGCCTCTCGTGCCCATGTTCGACGCCGTCCTTCTCGGCGATGGCGAGGAGGAGATCGTCGATGTCGCACGCTGCGTCCGTGACGCCAGGGACGAGGGGGCAAGCCGCGAGGAGATCCTCCTGAGGCTGTCGCGGATCGAGAGCATCTATGTGCCCTCGCTCTACGACGTCATCGTCGACGAGAGCTCGACGCGCTGGGGCTATGCGGTGCCGCGCGAGGGCACGGGAGCGCCGGAGACCGTCTACAAGCGCTGCATACCAAGCCTTGCGGCCACAGAGCCGGTCGCGCAGCGCATGGTTCCCTACATGGGCATCGTACAGGACCGCTTTGCCATCGAGGTGCTCCGTGGCTGCGCGCGCGGCTGTCGCTTCTGCCAGGCGGGCATGACCTATCGCCCCGTCCGCGAGCGCCCCGCCCAGCAGGTCATCGATGCCGTGGGGGAGGGCCTGTCGATAACCGGGTATGACGAGTGCTCGCTCTCGTCGCTCTCGACGACCGACCACTCCCAATGCGCCGAGATCCTGACCGCCCTCAACGAGCGTGCCCGCAAGAGCGGCGTGCGTGTGTCCATTCCCTCGCAGCGTCTCGACTCCTTTGGCGTCGACATGGCATCCGCGGTCTCGGGCGCGAGAAGGGGAGGGCTCACCTTTGCCCCAGAGGCCGGAACGCAGCGGCTGCGTGACGTCATCAACAAGAACGTGACCGAGGAAGACCTCGAGCGTGCGGCCCGAAACGCCTTCGAGCACGGGTGGCGCCGCATGAAGCTCTATTACATGATGGGCCTTCCCACCGAGACCGACGAGGACATCGTCGCCATCACCGACACGGCCCGCCGCGTGCTCGAGATCGGGCGCGAGATCTGCGGCCGTTCGCGCAAGGGCAAGAACGGCGTGAGCGTGACCATCTCCGTCGCGGTGTTCGTTCCCAAGTGCTACACGCCCTTCCAGTGGGTCGGCCAGCTGGAGCGCGACGAGGTGCGTCGTCGCCAGCAGCTCCTCCTGACCTCCAACAAGGACCGTGACATCCACATCTCCTACCACGATTCCGACGTCTCGGTGATCGAGGGCGCCCTCTCCAAGATGGGTCGTGCGGGATTCGATGTCGTGCTTGGCGCATGGCAGCGGGGCTGCCGCTTTGACGCCTGGTCGAGCGAGTTCGACTACGAGGCGTGGATCGAGGCGGGCAAGGCCGCAGGATACGACCTCGAGGAGGTCGCGACAGAGGCCTTTGAGCTGGACGCACGCCTGCCTTGGGACCACACCTCCCCTGGCGTCTCGAAGGGGTTCCTCAAGCGCGAGTGGCGTCGTGCCATAGCGGGCGTCACGACGCCCGACTGCACGATGACGAGCTGCACGGGTTGCGGCGTGTGCCCCACCTTGGGCGTGGACAACCAGATTGCAGGTGATCGCCATGTCGGGTAAGCCACCGATCGGACGCCCTGACCTCAATCGTCTGAGGGTGATGTTCCGCAAGGACGGACGCCTTGCCTACCTCGGCCATCTCGAGGTGATCAACACCATCGGACGCTCGGTGCGCAGGGCTCAGCTGCCCTTCTCGGTGGGAAACGGCTTTGCCCAGCGCATGCGCATACAGTTCTCGCAGGCGCTTCCCGTGGGAGCCGCCTCGCGTGCGGAGTACGTGGACATCTATCTGACGGAGCGTATCGACGCCGCGGAGGCCCTGAGACGCTTTGCTGCGGCCAGCCCGTCGGCGATGGCCCCCGTCGATGCCGCCTATGTGCAGTCGCGCATGCCGGCCCTGGAGGCGTGGCTTACGCGTTCGCGCTGGCAGGTGCGCCTGCTCGGCACCGGAGAGGGCTTTTCTGCCCAACGGCTCGACGGTGCCCTCAAGGCCCTGCGCGAGGTGGGGTCGATAGACTTCATGCGCGGAGACAAGCCACGCACGATCGGCCTCGAGTCGACGCTCGTGTCGTGGGAGGCTGCAGATGGCGTGGCGGAGGGTGCCTTCTCCACCATCGACCTGCGCCTGGAGACCCGCTCCTCCAATCTCGGCGCCTTGCGACCCGCGGTGCTGCTCGAGGCCGCGTTCAAGCGCGAGGAGTTGGAAGGCGCCTCGCTTGACTCCCTGCGGGTCGAGCGCATGGGACAGTGGCACGAGGACGAGGACGGGTCCCTGATGGACCCCATGGACCCAAGCCTGCGCGTGTAGGCACCGCTCTCAGGCGACCTGCGTTTCTGATTGTCTTGTGGAGCTAGGGGATGTACCTCCCATATGTTGTGGTTGACGGTATCCTCTCCTAGGCAGTTTTTTGCTCCGGACATGCTGTTTTGTCATTGACCGGGCGAATGGCTACGAGTAATATAAATTCTGTTGCACTAACATCAGCAATGAAGGGTTTGGACATGTACGCAATCGTTTCTACTGGTGGCAAGCAGTATAAGGTTGCCAAGGGCGACGTCATCGACGTCGAGAAGCTCGACGCGCAGCCTGGCGACAAGGTCGAGCTTGACGTTCTCATGCTGAACGACGGCGAGAACACGGTCGTTGACGCTGCCACTCTCGCGGAGAAGAAGGTCACCGCTGAGGTCGTCGAGCAGTTCAAGGGCGAGAAGAAGCTTGTCTTCAAGTTCAAGAAGCGCAAGCGCTATCACCGCACCAAGGGCCATCGCCAGAACCTGACCAAGCTTCAGGTCGTCGAGATCCCTGCGTAGCTCGCTATTCAAGAACCAGCACCAAGAGATAGGTAGGTACCAAGATGGCTCATAAGAAAGGCCTTGGCTCTTCGCGCAATGGTCGCGACTCCAACTCCCAGCGCCTTGGCGTTAAGATCTACGGCGGCCAGGCTATCAAGACCGGCCAGATCATCGTCCGTCAGCGCGGCACCCACATCACCCCGGGTGAGAACGTGGGTCGCGGCAAGGACGACACCCTCTTCGCACTCGCCGACGGCGTCGTCGAGTTCAAGAAGGGCAA
>CAMYZR010000081.1 GCA_947303905.1 uncultured Atopobiaceae bacterium | reverse complement strand
GTGGCGCCTCGCGGGCCGAGGCCGAAGGCCGAGGCCCATGAGCGCCGCCGCAGGCGGCGCGGCGAACCCCTGCCGGTCCACCATTGAATCCCAAAGCCCCGACCCCGGGGCTTTTTTCATGTCCGGGGGAGTCGCGCGGGTTCGAACCGGTGGAGACCCGTCTTCGGTACGGGTTTTGATATGCGCCTCGCGTGAAGTCTCCCGTTGCCTCTATACTGCTTCTTGGTACACGTCACTGCCCGCTCGACGGGCGCGCAAACCAAGGAGCTCATATGTCAGAACAAGCCACGCCGGAAGCGCAGGCTCAGCACCCCGCGCAGAACAGTCCCTTCATGACCGTCCCGGCCGATCCGCACATCAAGACGCCCGAGGCGGCTTCGGCTCGCCTATCCTGGACGTCTGGAGACGAGCGCATCGACTACACCGCCTGTGCCTCCCATCTCGACGTGCGTAGCGACACCGGCGCCCTGATGGGCCAGATGTTCTCGCTCGCCTACGTGAAGGTCGACGCAGGGGACAAAGCCGACGTCACCCGTCCCGTGACCTTCTGCTACAACGGCGGCCCCGGTTGCGCCTCGGTGCCCATCAACTTCGGTGGCATCGGCCCTCGTCGCGTCAAGACCGACGGCGTCAACCACCTGTCCTATCCCATCGAGGTGGAGGACAACCCCCAGACGCTGCTGCGCCAGTCCGACCTCGTCTTCCTCGACGCGCTGGGCACTGGCTACTCCACGGTTGCCGAAGGCGCCGACACCTCCAAGATCTTCGGCGTTGATGGCGACGCGGACTGCTTTGCCCGCGCCATCACCACGTGGCTCGAGGAGAACGGCCGCTGGGCGTCTCCGCTCTACCTCTTTGGCGAGAGCTACGGCACCGTGCGCAACGCCGTGCTCATGCGCCTTCTGGGCGAGCGCAGCGTCAAGGTCTGTGGCGTGGTCATGCTTTCGGCCATCTTCGATTGGGTCCAGACCATCGAGGGCGAGGATCTCTACCATCTCGGCATGACGCCGACCATGGCTGCGACTGCGCAGTTCTTCGGCCGCGCGGGCGAGGGCGCCGATCCCGACCAGTGGTTTGACCAGGCGATGGACTTCACCGAGGGCGTTCTGGCCCCGGCGCTGCTTCGCGGCGACCGGCTCTCGCCCGAGCGCGAGGAGCGCGTCGCACGCCAGCTCGCACACATCATCGGCCTGCCCGAGGCCCTGATCCGCTCTCGTCGCCTGCGCATAACGCTCGAGGACTTCCGCCGCAACCTCCTGGCAGACGAGAACAAGGCCATCGGCCGTCTCGACATGCGCTTTGCCTCGGATGCCCCCGTGGCTGTGCAGCAGTCGTCCGACTGGTTTGCCGGCGAGGACGCCGCCGATGACGCCGTGGACGCCAGCTGGACCAACGCCTTCCGCGCCTTCCTGCATGACGAGCTGGGCTACAAGAGCCCTGCGCGCTACCTCACGAGCAACTACGAGAACGTGGGGACCAAGTGGAAGTGGGAGCACCAGCAGCCGGGCTTCTCGTGGCCGAGCAGCTCTCCCAATGTGGCTTACGACATCGCGGTGGCGATGCGCCGCAATCCCCGCATGAAGGTCTGCATCATCGGCGGCCGCTACGACGCCGCCACGACCTGGTGGAACGTCGTGCATGACATGAGCTGCCAGTTCCTCTCGGATGCGCTCAAGGAGCGCCTGGAGTGGCACCGCTACGGCTGTGGCCACATGGCCTACGTCGACGAGCCCACGCTCAAGCAGATGGGCGCCGACCTCAAGGCCTTCTACGCCAAGAAGTAGTCGCGCATACGATGGTCGGCCTTTGGTGCCGACAAGGAGACGGGGTCGCCCCTTTGCGGACGACCCCGTCTTTCATGCGATGTGACTGCGGGCTATGCGTCCTCGCGCTCCACGGTGGCGTCGACGCAGTTCTTGCGCACGCTCTCGATGCCGTTCAGGCAGCTGGGAAGCTTGGTGTAGCCCTCGCTGGCGGCGATGTTCTGACCGTTCTTGGCCAGCAGGCGGAAGCGGAACTCGCCGGCCTTGTCCAGATAGATTTGGAACTTGGGGCACTTGGTCGCGGTCCAATCCTCCTTGGTCTGGTCCTCGACGCTGGCGACGGGAGCGCAGGCCTGCACACTGGCGATGCCGCCCTTGCAGCTGGCCAGTGACTTGTAGGTCTGGGAGGTGGCAATCACCTGGCCATTGCTTGCCACGAGGTTGAAACGGCTGCCCTTCTCGGTAGACCTGATGACGAACTTGCCCATGCTGTCCTCCTCCTGATTGGTACGTAAGCAACAACGCGATTAACTGGGATTGTACGGCCCACGAGGCCTTTTCCTGCCCTTTGGCGTCGTTCGGGTTTGGTGGGCGTGTTACAAAGGGCGGCAGGAGGAGGTATGGCCATGCCTCTGGCGGCACGGCTGTCTACCTGCGTGGATGCCGCTTGTAACACAGACGTTACCCAGTGTTAGGTGACTCGCAACCCCTCTGCGTTATGCTGTACTCCATCACACTAAAGTGACTGTGGGCAAAATGCGAAGACGCCATCAAATGAGGAGGATGTGCATGTTCGATATGAATCGTCGCCAGTTCCTGACCGCCAGCGCACTGTTCGCCGCTCCCACCATGCTTGGCTTGGCTGGTTGTGGGTCCTCGTCCGACAGCGCAGCCGAGGGCGAGGGTGCCTTCGTCTTCAAGCACGGCTTTGACCTGGACTATCGTCCGTATTCCTACATCGACGACGACGGCAACAACGCGGGCTTCGACGTCGAGCTGGCGCAGGCTGTCTGCGAGTACTACGGCTGGGAGTACCAGGCGGTTCCGTTCAACTGGGATGCCAAGGACGCCGAGCTCGAGGCTGGCAGCTGCGACTGCATCTGGTCGGGCTTCACCATGAACGGCCGCGAGGACGACTACCTGTGGAGCGAGCCCTACTCCGACAACACCCAGATGATCATGGTCAAGAAGGACTCCGGCATCGCCACGCTCGCGGACCTCGCGGGCAAGAAGGTGGGCGTCCAGACTGCCACCTCCGCCTACGACCTGCTCAACGACGAGGAGGGCCAGAAGGCGCTCTGCGACACCTTCGACTCCCTTGAGGTCTATGACACCTACACCACCGCCATCACTGACCTCAAAGCCGACGCCGTCGACGCCCTTGCCATCGACGTGACCAGGGCAAACGAGGCCCTCGCGAAGGACGACACGCTGATCGTCCTCGAGGAGGAGCTCGGCAGCGAGGTCTACGGCATCGGCTTCCGCAAGGACGACACGGAGCTCTGCGATCAGGTCAACGCGGCACTCGAGGCCCTGGCTGCCGACGGTACCGTCGACAAGATCGCCGAGAACTATCCCGAGATCGCCGATTACATCACCCTTGGCAAGTAGGCACCCAACAGGCATCGGGGTGACCTTCTACCAGACTTGAAGGGTTTGCGGTTGGCACGCCGCCACCTAGGGCAGGCGTGCCAACCGCTGTGCTTTTGGGTACCACGCACGTGAGGGATGAATGCAATGACGCTAACTACCATGTTGTCCACCATGGGCGTCGGCATGCTGAGGACCTTCGCGGTCTTCTCGCTGACGCTTCTGGGATCGCTTCCGCTTGGCATGATCGTGGCCCTGCTCAAGAAGAGCCGCTTCGCGCCGGTGCGCCTCTTCATCAGCGGCTACATCTCCATCATCCGCGGCACGCCGCTCATGCTGCAGCTCCTGGTCTGGTACTTCGGGCCCTTCTATCTGTTTGGCATGTCCATCGGCAACTGGCGGTTCCCGGCAGTGATCTTGGGCTTTGTCATCAACTACGCCGCCTACTTCGCGGAGATCTATCGTGGTGGCATCGAGTCGATTCCGGTGGGCCAGTACGAGGCGGCCGACGTGCTCGGCTACACGCACACGCAGACCTTCATGCGCATCATCCTGCCGCAGGTCGCAAAGCGCATCATGCCGTCGGTGACCAACGAGGTCATCACGCTGGTCAAGGACACCTCGCTGGCGTTTACCCTGGCCTACCAGGAGGTCTTCTCGCTCGCAAAGCAGATCTCCGCATCGCAGACCTCGTTCATGCCGTTTCTCATCGCCGGCATCTTCTACTTTGTGGCTAACTACGTGGTGGCCTTCGTCATGGAGCGCATCGAGAAGTCGATGGACTACTACAAGTAGGCCCGCACCGTGCAAGGCATGACCTCGATTGCGGCGGCCGCGTGAGGGCGGCATCCCGCGGGAAGAGACGGAAATCCCATGATCCTAGAGATGAACAACATCCGGAAGCACTTTGGCGACCACGAGGTCCTCAAGGACATCAGCCTGTCGGTCGACAAGGGCGAGGTCGTCAGCATCATCGGCCCGTCTGGCTCGGGCAAGTCCACGCTTCTGCGCTGTGCCACGTTCCTCGAGACCATCGATGGCGGCGAGATCAGCTACATGGGCAACTACGCAGTGCGGACCAAACCTGACGGCGAGGTGGAATACGTCGACAGCAAGGACCTGCGCCACTTCCGCGTCTACTACGGCCTTGTCTTCCAGCAGTTCAACCTGTTCCCGCACTACAGCATCCTCAAGAACCTGACCGACGCGCCTATCCACGTGCTGGGACGCAGCAAGGAGCAGGCGGAGCAAACGGCGATGGAGCTGCTCGACAAGATGGGCATCGCCGACAAGGCGGACGCCTATCCCTACCAGCTTTCCGGTGGCCAGCAGCAACGCGTGGCGATCGCGCGCGCCTTGGCCATGGATCCCGAGATCCTCTTCTTTGACGAGCCGACCTCCGCGCTCGACCCCGAGCTCACGGGAGAGGTGCTCAAGGTCATCCGCCAGCTCGCCGACTCGCACATGACCATGGTGGTCGTCACCCACGAGATGCCCTTTGCCAAGGCGGTCAGCAACCGCGTCATCTTCATGGCTGACGGCGTGATCGTCGAGCAGGGCGATCCCGCGCAGGTGTTCGATGACCCCCAGGAGGAGCGTACCAAGCAGTTCCTCAGGGTGTTCGAGCGCTAGCCCTCCCATGGACGAGACGCTTGACGCTGGGGTCTGCTACAGCATCCTCGACCCGACGGGCAATGTGACCGCGCTCGTGGAGAGCGAGGTCGAGGTGGCTAGGCAGCCTGCGGTCGCAGCGGCCATCATGAGGCGCCACCCCGAGGTCGAGCAGGTGGGCTTTGTCCGCCTGCTAGAGAACCAGAGCAGGGATGGTCGCCTGCAGGGTGCGCTTCGCATGGCGGGCGGGGAGTTCTGCGGCAATGCGACCATGTGCGCCGCGGCCCTCTGCGCGCTGCGTGCTGGGGCAGGGGAGTGCGAGACGCAGATGGCCGTGTCCATGTCCGTCTCGGGGGCCACAGTGCCCGTCGAGGTGCTCCTCAGGCGTGAGACGGACGCCTCGTTTTCCGCGGGCGTCCGCATGCCCGAGGCGCTCGGCATCGAGCCTGTCGAGCTGTGCCTTGGGGAGTTGCGAGGCCTCCTGCCGCTCGTGCGGATGGAAGGCATCTCCCATCTGGTCATCGAGCCGGACTCTCCCTTCTTCCGCCTACGCGAGCTGCCAGACGCTGCCGAGCAGGCGGTCAGGCAGTGGTGCCAAGAGCTCTCCGCCGATGGGCTGGGGCTGATGTTTCTCGAGGGCGGCGCTCCTCTTGCGCGCATGACCCCGCTGGTGTTCGTGCCTGGCGCGGACACCGTGTTCTGGGAGAGCTCGTGCGCGAGCGGCAGCTCGGCGGTGGGCATGTGCCTTGCCGAGCGCAATGGCGCGCCAGTCGACTTGAGCCTCGCGGAGCCAGGGGGTAAGCTTCACGTGAAGAGTGACCCCACGCATGCCTCTTCGGCAGCGTGCGTCGTTTGGAGGAATGCCGATGAGCGTGGAGCTTTTGCCCCCTGATGCCGACGATGCCCGCCTGTCGCGGATCCGCGAGCTGTTGCGCGATGACGATACCCTCGTCGAGCGGGTGGAGCAGCGCGAGACCCAATGGAGCTGTGCGATCTTTGACGCCGAGCGCTGGGAGGTGACGCAGCCAGACGGCGTGCGTGCCGAGCGCGACATCGTGCTGCACAACGGTGGCGCTGGCGTCTGTGTGGTGCGCGACGGCAGGATGTGCCTCGTGCGCCAGTATCGCGTGGCGTTGGGCCGCATGACGCTGGAGATCCCCGCGGGCAAGATCGACCCAAACGAGGATCCGGCAGTCTGCGCGGGCAGGGAGCTCACCGAGGAGACGGGGCTTGTGGCAGAGCGGCTCGTCCCCATCGCCATCTCGCGCAGCGCCCCCGGCTTCACCAACGAGGCCACGCGCGTGTTCTACGCGCAGGGGGTGAGCCAGCATCCCGCCTCTCCCGATCCGGACGAGTTCGTGGACGTGTGCTGGGTGCCGGTCGAAGAGGTGCTCGCCGCGGTGCGCGCGGGCATCATCCAGGACGCCAAGACGGTCATCTCCGCATTGTTTGCCGCTGCCCTATAAGCACAAGCTGTCATGGCCTCCTGCTGGCAAGCGTGCTAGAATTGCA
Source organism: uncultured Atopobiaceae bacterium (assembly GCA_947303905.1). Classification (GTDB taxonomy): domain Bacteria; phylum Actinomycetota; class Coriobacteriia; order Coriobacteriales; family Atopobiaceae; genus UBA1367. Next base: position 23 of record CAMYZR010000081.1, on the reverse strand, counting down.
AGGCTGACAACCGCGCCAATAGC
>CAMYZR010000080.1 GCA_947303905.1 uncultured Atopobiaceae bacterium | reverse complement strand
TTCCGACGTGTCGTCGCAAGCTGCTGCTCCTGCTTGTGTCGGGAGTCTGTCTGACGCTCAACTGGGCTTTCCTCTTTGAGGCGTATCGGCTGACGACGCTTGCCACGGCCGAGCTCGCCTATGAGATGGCTCCCGTGATAGTCATTGCCGTCTCGCCCTTCGTGCTCGGCGAGCGCATCACGCGCACGCGCATGATGTGCCTCTGCCTGGCTCTGGTGGGCATCGTGTGCGTGTCCGGTGTGCTCGAGCCCGGGGCTGCCGTTGGCGTGACGCTTCGGGGCGTGGGGCTCGGGTTGGTCGCGGCCTGCTTCTATGCGTCCGTGATGGTGCTCAGCCAGTTCATGGGCGAGGTCGATCCCTACACCAAGACCATCGTGCAGCTGGGTGTCGCGGGGTTGGCGTTGCTGCCTCAGGTGATGCTGGCTGGCGTGGCTCCGTGGGCTGCCTTGGGACTTCGTGAGGTCGCGCTTCTCGCGATCGTCTGTCTGGTGCACACGGGCTGGGCCTTCATCCTCTGGTTCTCGTCGTTGCACGAGCTGCCGGCACAGAAGGTGGCCGTCTTCAACTACATCGACCCTGCGGTGGCACTGCTCTCGTCTGCATTGGTGCTGGGGGAGCACATGACGCTCCTCGCGACCATCGGCGCCGTGCTCATTCTGGGATCGACCCTGGCAAGCGAGTTGCTCGACTCGAGGACGTAAGCCTCCGTCCCGAATGTCCTTTCCGGGTTAGTTGTTACGCCGTGACGCAAGGATAGGCGGGGACGCTTACGCCAAGCACCTGCGAGAGGCCGCGCACGATGAGCTCGTGGTCGAGACCCTCGTGAAGGCCGCTGACGCAGACGGTCGCCACCTGCTCGTCACCCACGCGAATGGGGAAGGCACCAGCGACGGGCATGTCTCCATGCGAGAAGAGCTCGCCAGCCGTTCCGTCGAGCTGGGCCTCGGTCCAACCCCAGAGGCTGCAATGCCCCATGCGCAGCGCAGCCCGTCGCTTGCCATCCGCGAAGTCGTAGTTTGCAGGACGCTTGCCGTCGGCACCCCAGCGGAAGAGGTCGTACCCGTCTGCTTCACGCACGATGCGCACGACATAGCCGAGGTCATAGTCGCCAGCAAGGCTGCGAATGGCTGCGCCAAGCTCGAAGGCGTCGTCCGCGTCGAACTTCTCCGCATAGCGCAGCATGCGCTCCTGCTCGTCGAGCACCTCCAGGGCGTGCGGCGTGACGGTAAATGCCGGACGAATCGCATCGAGGATGAGCGCGCAGTGCACGGAGTCCTTGAGGGGCATGATGGGAGACTCGGTGGCGCCCTCTTGGACGAGCTTGTTGAAGTGGCTCACCTCACCGTAGAAGTCGTCGACCTCGTAGGGGACATCCAGCTCATGGGTCGTGCCGTCGTCCAGCGTCACCGTGGCGTGCTGGGGACGATGCAGCTCGTCGACCACAATGCGGCCCTTGGTTCCCACGATCGTGGCCCTACGGGGCTTGGCCCGGTCGAAGGCGCACTCGAGGCGTGCGCTGATGCCGCCGTGCGAGAGGCGCGCGTCGGCATAGATGTCGATGCCGTCCTTGGCTGCCCCGGCGATGGAGACGAGCGTCGGCACGCCCGGACAGAAGTCCTCGATCCAGCTCGCGCAGTAGATGCCGCAGTCCAGAAGCACGCCAGCGCCCGGTCCGGGCGTCATGTGATAGGTGCCCGAGCCTTCCACAAAGCCGAGCATGTCGTTGCAGAGGGTCGCCTCAACGTACGTGATGTCGCCAATGCTCTTGGCGGCCTGCACGACCTGCGCGTACAGGGGTGCGAAGCGCGGTTTCATGGCCTCCATGAACAGGCATCCGGTCTCATGGGCCACGTCGGCAACCTCAGCCATCTCCGCAGCTGTGAGCATGGCCGGCTTCTCGCAGAGCACCGCCTTGCCCGAGCGCAGCGCCTTGATGGCCCACTCGTGATGGAGCCGATGGGGAAGCGCGAGGTAGATGGCATCCACCTCGGGGTCAGCGAGCAGTGCGTCATGTCCCGCATAGGCGCGAGCGCCTTGAGCGCAGGGAACTTCGGCGAGAAAGGCCTCGGCCTTCTCCCGCGTGCGACAGCTGGCTGCCACAAGCTCGGCATTCTCGACATGCGAGAGGCTTGCCGCGAAGCGATGTGCGATGTTGCCTGCTCCCAGGATTGCCCAACGGACCATGATGCCTCCTCCGTGACGTCTGCTTTGCTCACACATTAGCCCAAGTCAGCGTATCTGGCATCACACGCCCCGAAGTGTGGAAAAGAGTTTCAGCAAACGTCTCATGAGCGCGGGAACTCCGGGCAAAATTGGAGCAGATGGTAGGATGGACTGGTCAAAGGGACACGCCCAAGGAGACTCGCATGATCAAGCTTGTGCTATCGGACATGGACGGAACGTTGCTGCCCAAGGGCGGTGCCCACGTGTCGTATCGTACCGTGACGGCCATCCGTGAGCTGGTGGAGGCAGGGGTGCGCTTTGCCCCCGCTACGGGCAGGCAGGCATATGAGCTTGACGAGCGCTTCTTTGGCGTGCGCGAGTGCTACCAGACGGCCATCACGGCAAACGGCAAGCGCGTGTATGTGGACGGCGAGCTGCGCTACGAGGTGCTGATGGATCGCGACGTGCTGCTGCGCGTGGAGAAGGCCCTGTCCGAGGTGCCCAACGCGTTTCTCATTGTCGAGCCCGCAGTCAACGACAAGGGCAAGCGCCCGTGGCCGTGCATCGGGGCACGCAAGGGCGATGCCGAGTGGTTTGGCAAGACGGTGGGCTTCCCGGCCGAGGTGGCCGACTCCCTGCCCGACGAGGAGTTCATCTCGGCAGAGGTCGCGTGCGCCGGAAGCGACGAGCAGTACGAGGAGCTTATCGAGCAGCTGCGCGCCCTTGCCCCCGAGTGCGACTTCGTGACTTCGCAGACCCATTGGTGCGACATTCTGCCCAAGGGCTCGAACAAGGGCACGGCGCTCATGGCATTGCTCGAGGAGCTGGGCATAGGCGTCGACGAGGCGGTCTTCTTTGGGGACATGGAGAACGACCTCGCGCTGATGGAGCTGGTCCCTGACTCGGTGGCCGTCGCAAACGCGACGCCGGCCGCAGCCGAGGCAGCGCGTTGGCACGTGGGTGACGTTGCCGACGAGGGTGCGACCGTGGCCATCGAGCAGATCACGGAGGCTGCCAAGACGGGTGGGACTCCGGCCTTCATGCTGCAGGAGTCGTGGACACCCGCGGAGACAGAGGCTGAGCCAGAGGTCGATGAGGCCTACGAGGACGAAGGCCCGCTTTCATCCGAGGCGATCCGTGCGCTCCTAGCGGCCAAACTTGGCCCAGAACTTGGTGGAGAGGCTGGCACGGTGAGTGGTGCCGGTGCTGATGCCCTGTAGCTTTGACCAGTGCGTAAGCACCTGCAGGGCTGTGAAGAAGAGCGAGATCAGCGCGCAGTCAAACGGCAGCGTGACGGCTGTGGCGATCGTGTAGAAGAGCATGGCCACGACGGCGGCAACGCTGAGGTATCCCGAGACGATGATGGTGCCCACGCCCACGACGCCGGCCAGAATGCCCCAAAGCGGGTTCATGAGGATAATGGTCGAGGCGATGGTGGTCACGCCCTTGCCGCCGCGGAACTGGTGCCAGAGGGGCCAGATGTGCCCAAGCGTGGCACCTAGACCCGTCCATCCCGTGACGACGGCCCAACCGAGCGAGCCAAACAGGCGGCTCATCACCAGTACGGGCACCAGAGTCTTGAGGATGTCGCCAGCAAGGCAGACGATCGCGGCAGGCGTTCCCAACTCGTGGCCCACGTTGGCCATGCCGGGATTGCCGTCACCCAGCTCGAAGATGGAGCGCTTTGCCACGTGACGTGCGACGAGGTCCGCCGTGAGAAGGCAGCCACAAAGGTATCCCACCAAAAGGCAGAGCAGTCGTTGAATCATGGGAGCTCCAATCGTTGCGCACGTCAGCATTTAGGGTAGCACTCGGGTTGGGGATCTTTCCCCACGGGTTGGCTCGCCCGCAGGCGCCTACGCGAGCTCGGCGAGCATCTGCGTCGGGTTCTCCTTGGCCTTTACCTTGCCAAACGCACGGGTGATGACACCCTCCTCGTCGATGAGGTAGGTGGTGCGGATGGTCCGACGAGACACGTTGCCCGCCTTGGTGGTGCCCACCTGCAGCGTCCCATACGCCTCGATGACCTGCATCTCGGGATCGGAGAGTAGCGTGAACGGCAGGCCGTACTTCTCCTCGAAGCGCTTGTGCGAGGCCACCGTGTCCTTGCTCACGCCGAGCACCACGGCGCCCTTCTCGCGGAACTGCGGGTAGAGCTCGCCAAAGGAGCAAGCCTGACTCGTGCAGCCGGACGTCATGTCCTTGGGATAGAAGTACAGCACCACCTTCTGGCCACTGTAGTCGCTGAGGCTCCTCTCGACGCCGTTCTGGTCGAGAAGCGTGAACTCCGGTGCCTTGGTTCCGACTTCGAGCATGCGATCTCCTCCTTGGACGATGGTTCGACGCATCTATTGTGCCACCTTGCTGCCGACTGGCATGCGGAAGGCAGAGAAAAGCGCCCGGCACCGTTGCGAGAGGGGTGCCGGGCGCATCTGAACGCAGGATAGCGAATGTTAGCAGACGTTGAGGAACGTGAAGCGGCCCATCTCGTAGGCGTAGGTCTCTTCCGCATTGAACGTGGAGGTGACGCTCAGGTTGGTGATCTCCTGCGGCCACCAGCGGGTGCTCATAGTCTTCTCGCCACCGTTGATGTAGATCTCGACAGCGCTCGTGTCGACGACCATGCGCACGTCCTCGAGCTTGCCGGCGGAGAGCTCGGCCACGGGGAGACGACGCACGGTGCGGTAGCCGCCGGCGATGCCGTGGAATGCAAGCTCGATCATGTCGCCGATGACGACGAGCTCGAGGTCGCCGTTGAGCATGAGACGACCCTCGCCCTCGATGCCCTTGAGGTACACGTCAGCCGTGCCGTTGGCAAACTTAGCGCCCTTTGCGCCGCAGATGCAGAAGGCGTCGTAGTTGGAGGTGCCGAGCTTGCCGCAGGAGTCAGCGGCGCCCTCGTTGGTGAACTCGACGCGGTCGCCGTGCAGGGCGTCGTACTCGGGCAGCGGCCACTGGCAGATGTTGCCAGCCTCGTTGAGCGAGAGCTCGCGCAGCCACGTGAGGGTGTGCAGCCACTCGTAGGTGGGTACCTGGTACTGCATCTCGATATCGGGCAGGCCCATCCAGCCCTCGAGGATCTGGCGTCCCTTCTCGTCGGTGAAGACCTGCGGCGCGTAGAAGTCAAAGCCGTAGTCGAGCTCGACGAAGGTGTTCTCGTCGATGCAGCCGTAGGGCTTCTCGGCGTCCATGAGGTCGGGGTCGCCGGAGAGCAGGTCGATGACGGTGCCCTCGACGGGGAAGTAGCCGCTGTTGAAGTTGTTCTGGAACTTGGTCACCTGGCTGGGCACGCCCTGCGGGCACACGAAGAAGAACTCGCGGCCACCGAGGCTGACGATGTTGGGGCATTCCCACATGTAGCCGAAGGGCTCGCCCGAGATGGTGGTGCAGCTGCCGGCAAGCTTCCAGTCGTTGACGCCATCGGGGCTCTGGTAGAGGAGCATTGCGGGGTGGTCGTCCATCGTGCGGGCCCCGAGCAGCATGTTCCACGTGTCGTTCTGCCACCAGACCTTGGGGTCACGCACGTGGCAGCTGCAGTAGTCGGGATAGCCGTCGTTGCCCAGCACCAGCTTGCGGTCGGAGAAGGTGCGGCCGTCCTCGCTGATCACGAGGGTCTCGTTGGCCTGGCGGCCCTCGTAGTCATAGTTGTGCTTGCCCGGTGCCAGCACGTTGCCGGTGTAGTAGCACCACATCTGCCCGTCTCGCACGACGGCGGAGCCGGAGTAGCTGCCGTTCTTGTCGAGCTCCATCTCGGGGATGATGGCGCCACGGTGGAACTCCCAGGTGGTCAGGTCGCGGCTGGTCCAGTGACCCCAGCCGTGGCCAGCCCACGGCCAGCGCGGGGCATACTGGTGGAAGATGTGGTACTCGCCGTTGAACTGGCAGAGGCCGTTGGGGTCGGAGAGCCAGCCCACGGCGGTCTGCAGGTGAAATCCGAGCCTCCAGTTGTGCTGGCGATAGTCGAGGTTGACGTGCATCTGCATGGGTGGGCTCCTCTCGCGTGACACCGCGTTGCATATACGAGAACGTTCTCAGTATGGCACGCGGGCGAGCCTCTTAGCTGGCAGCAGCCGTCTTCGCGTCCATCTTGTCGGTAGGTGCGCGACGGCTGTGGGGCGTCCCGCGACCCTCGAACCGTCCCCAATGGCCGGGCGTCTGAGCCATGATGGCGGCGGGTGCTCACGAGGGGAACTAATCACCTCAAAATATTGAGGTGATTCTCATACAAACGCATTGAAGGCCAGCAACTGGCTCAGTAAAGTAGTGATCAAGCAGGATGCGCCGCAGCGATGGGATACTTCGTGACCATCCCTTTTTTCCTGGCTTCACGGGCCAGGCACGCGGCGAGCGAGTGCCC
>CAMYZR010000079.1 GCA_947303905.1 uncultured Atopobiaceae bacterium | reverse complement strand
TTCCACTCGTTGTATCCGCGCAGGCCAAAGCCCCCATTTGCCCGATCGGCCGGAGAGGGAAGGCCCGCTACGTCCCCTTCTGCTGGCAGGCTGTGAATATGCCCATGAAGCATGTACGAGCCATGGAATGCCCGATCCCAGTCCAGCATGGGATAGTGGCTCATCACAAACTTGTAGCCCTCGCGTGCCACCTTGCCGACCTGCGCGTAATAGTCGACGGAAGCCCACCCGCCACAGGTCACAAACTTGCTGCCCGTATCATGGTTGCCGATGACGACGTGCACCCGTTCGCACGCTATCGCCTCGCGCACGGTTCGCACGGCCGCCACCGTCGCCTTGCACACGTCGCCCAGAATCCAGAGCTCGTCATCTGCCCCCACCCGCTCGGCAAGCCTCGAGAGCACCAGCTCATCGTGGGCCTCCACGCTGTCAAAGCCCCGCCAGCGAGCGATGGTCTTGTCGCCTATGTGCAGGTCAGAGGTAAAGAAGTTCATGGTGCTCCGTCGTGTCTGTCACCAGTTGCAGCGCCCCCATTGTAGATAACCCAGCCTGGGCAATGCGAGGTCGGCTATCCTGTAGGCACCCGACAGAGATGAGGTCAGCATGTGGCGTGAGATGAGGCGCAAGAACCAGCAGCTTTCGCAGGAGGAGTGCGAGCAGATCCTTTCCGCCGGAAAGCGCGGCGTTCTGGCAGTTCTGGGCGACGACGGCTATCCCTACGCGGTGCCTTTGGACTACGTGTTTGACGACGGACGTCTGTTCTTCCACTCTGCGGTGGCAGGACACAAGCTCGACGCCATTCTCGCCTACGACAAATGCAGCTTCTGCGTGCTCTCCGAGCCCGAGGAGAACGAGGGCGAATGGTGGCTCACGTGGAGGTCGGTCATCGCGTTCGGACGCGTGCACGTCATCGACGACGAGCAGCGCAAGCTCGCCCGCCTGACCGAGATAGGCTACAAGTACTTCCCCTCCAAGGAGGAGGCCGAAGGCTCCGCGGCGCGCTCCCTCAACCGCGTGGAGATGCTCGAGCTGACCATCGAGCATCTCAGCGGAAAGGTCGTCAAGGAGAAGTAACGCGAACCGGATCTTGTGGGACTTCCTCTAGGGCCGACGCTCGCCCACGGGCAGCGTCACCAAAGCGTCTTGCCAAACGGGTATGCTGGAGACGCCGACAGAAGGAGACCCGATGCTTGACAACCCGCTCGACCTGCTTCACGCAGCAGACAACCCCTCGGCTCTCAACCCCTCGCAGCGCATGCGCGTCGCCTACTTGCTCACGATGGTGGGCGGCTTTCTCGACGCCTATACCTACTTCGAGCGCGGTGGCGTCTTCGCCAACGCCCAGACCGGCAACATCGTCAAGCTGGGCATAGCCCTGTCCAACGGTGCGCGCGACGCATATCTCGCCTACCTGATGCCCATATGCGTCTTCTCCCTGGGCATCCTCACCGCCCTCTCGATCAAGGAGTACCTGACCCAGAGGGAGCTCCGCCTTATCCGTCGCTCGGTGCTTGCGGTGGAGATGGTCTGCCTGGCCATCGTCGGCCTCATCCCACTTGGGGAGCGCTGGGACATCTTTGCAAACTGCCTGGTGTCGTTTGCCGCCGCCATGCAGTACGAGACCTTCACCACCTTCAGGGGCGAGGCCATCGTCACCACCATGTCCACGGGCAACCTGCGCAAGTGCGTGGACAGCCTCTTCGAGGGCGTCGTGCGCCACGACCGCGCCAAGCTGTTCCGTGCGGGACTCTACCTCTCCATCATCCTGGTCTTCGCCTCCGGTGCCTTTGTCGGCGCGCGTGCGTGCGATCTCATGGGGCGTGCGGCCGTGGTACCGGTCATCTTGGCACTCGGGCTTGTCATCGCCATCATCACCGTCCTGCGCAGGAGAAACTCCCGTCGCTAGCAGCCGGCCCTGAGGTGCGTCATGCGCCTTCGTGCTGTGGGATTGCCATGATGGGCACGGCCGCGCGGTAGCATGTACACGAGATGATTGCGTTCAAACAGCTGATAGTGCCCAAGAGGCAGAGCCCCGAGGAGAGGCGCCGCGAGATGCTCGAGCATCCCGTGCAGCCGCTCATCATCTCGCTTGCCGCGCCCTCCATCTTTGCCAACGTGATCACCACCATCTACAACCTGGCAGACACCTTCTTTGTCGGCCAGATGGGTTCCACCAGCGCAAGCGCCGCAGTGGGCGTCTCCCTCGTCACCTCGACGGTCATCCAGGCTATGGCCTTCTACTTTGCGCAGGGCACGGGCAACCACATGAGCCGCTGCCTTGGCGCTGGAGACACCGAGGAGGCGGCCGTCTACGTCAACACCGGCATCGCCGCGACAGTTGCCTTCGGCACGCTCATCGCGCTTGTCGGCCATCTCCTGCTCGACCAGCTCTGCTATATCGGCGGTGCCACGGCCACGATCCTGCCCTACGCACGCGCCTACATCAGCGTGCTTCTGTTCGGCGCGCCTTTCATTGCCAGCGGCTTTCTCATGAACATGCAGCTGCGCTTTCAGGGCGAGGCGTTCTACTCCATGCTCTGCATGGTCGCCGGAGCCGTGCTCAACACCATCCTCACGCCCATCTTCATCTTCCCGTTGGGCCTAGGCATCGCCGGCAGCGCGCTGGCCACCGTCGTCAGCGAGGCGGTGAGCTTCTTCCTGCTGCTGTACGAGATGCGCAAGGCCGGCATCACGCCACTGGGCCTGCGCTACGTGCGCGTTCCCGATGCCACCATGATGCGCACCATCAACAAGCTGGGCATTCCCTCGTTTGCCCGCCAGGTGATGCTCGGCGTGGCAACGTCGCTGCTCAACAACGCCGCCGCACCGTTTGGCGATGCGGCCATCGCGGGCATCGCCGTGGTACAGCGCATCACCAGCGTGGGCAACTTCTTCCAGATCGGCATCGGCCAGGGCTTCCAGCCGATCTGCGGCTACAACCTCGGCGCCAGGCGCTACGGACGCATCCGTGAGGCGTACTTCACCGCCATCAAGATGACCTTCGTGTCGGTGGCCGCCATCGGCGTCATCACCTTCATCTGGGCGCCGCAGCTCATCGCGATCTTCCGCGACGACCCGGCCGTGGTCGCCTTTGGCACCCTCACGCTGCGGCTCTCCAGCATCACCATGCCCTTCACCGGCGCCGCGATGGTCACCAACTTCCTGCTGCAGACCTCTGGCAAGACCCTGGCCGCCACCTTCCTCGGGTCTTGTCGCCTCGGCCTGGTGCTCGGCCCAGTCGTGCTCGTGCTCCCGCCGCTTCTGGGACAGCTCGGCGTACAGATCGCCCAGCCCACCACCGACATCATCACCACGCTCATCGCCATACCCATGGCGGCCGTCATCCTGCACGAGATGCGCACCCTCGAGCGCAGCCAGAGCTAGGCGGGCCGTCTTGCGCAACTCCCCAGCAGGCTGCGGCAAAAGTTGCCATTCAACGAAAACCATGCTCAGCATGCTGATTCATAGCCCACACTAGATGGAGCAACCCATCGATCGACCTTCGGGAGGCAACCATGCCCAGCGACAACGACCAGCGCGAGCGCCGTCAGCGCACCACCGGCTCGCGCACCGGATCTCCCCGCGCGGCCATCAAGCCGCATAAGCGCACGTCAAACCCCAGCGGCTCCGCGCAGACCTCGTCCGGTGCCGCAAGCTCGGCGACCACCCAGCCTGCTGCCAAGCCGCAGGCTCAAGCCCAGCCGCAGCCCCAGGCCCAGCCCCAGACGCAGGGCACCCTGGACGTCTCCGCAATCCTCACGGCATGGATCAACAGCCTCGGCGGGACCAACCTCAGCCAGACCTACATCGGTTCCTCGCTTTCGAGGAAGCTCGACCAGGCCGCCAGGAACTTTGGCATCCCCAAGGGGGAGAGCGCCTTCCTCGTGCTTGACGCCACCATCTTCGGCACCTGCAAGGCGGGCCTCGCATTGTGCAGCAAGGGCATCTACCTGCGCGACACCGCTGGCGCACAGGACGCCATCGGCTGGACCAAGCTGCCGTCCACACAGCTGGCCGCCAACGCACAGGGCCTTACCATCGGCAAGCACAGGATCGTCACCGTCGACGGCATCGCCGTCGGCAAGCTGCTCGCCACCATCCAGAAGGCCATCGCCGGCTAGCGCCAACAGCTCATCACCATCAGGAGGTTTGCCATGAGAAGTCGTCTTGGCACCCGCATCTTCTCCGTCGTCCTCGCCTGCGTGCTTGCCGTTGCGGCGCTTGCCGCCTGCACGGACATGTACGGCTACACCGACACGGGCGCGTCGCAGTCCGACTCGGTCGGCATGACCGTCCAAGTCGAGCGCGGCAGCAAGCAGCTCGACATCAACCGCCCGAAGCCCGGAGCCAAGGCTCCGTCCAAGCTCGCCAAGGGCAGCTGGACCGTGCTGGTGTACCTGTGCGGCTCCGACCTCGAGACGCAGAACGGCGCGGCGACCAAGGACCTCGCCGAGATGGTGGGGGCATCCGGCAGCGACAACGTCCGCTTTGTCGTGCAGACCGGCGGCGCCAAGCAGTGGGCCACCCGCGGCATCAACGCACGGCAGCTGGGCCGCTATGTCGTCCAGAACGGCTCCATCGTGCAGGTCGAGACCATCAACGCAGCGAGCATGGGCAACCCCACGACCCTCTCCGACTTCATCACCTGGGGCGTCACCAACTATCCCGCCGAGCACATGGGCCTGATCCTGTGGGACCACGGCGGCGGCAGCATCACCGGCGTCTGCTTTGACGAGCGCAACAGCTACGACTCGCTGAGCCTCCGCGAGCTGGACACCGCCATGGGCACGGCCTTTGCCAGCATGTGGGACAAGTTCGACTTCGTGGGCTTCGACGCCTGCCTCATGAGCACGCTCGAGACCGCCAACGTCATGGCCTCCTACGGCGACTACATGATCGCGTCGCAGGAGAGCGAGCCGGGCAATGGCTGGGAGTACAGCTCCATCGTCGAGTATCTCTCCAAGAACCCCTCCGCGCCGACCGCCGACATCGGCAAGACCATCTGCAACAGCTACCTGGCATCGCTCGACCGCAACAGCAAGGGCTTTGCCACGCTCTCGGTCGTGGACCTCTCCAAGGTCGACGACCTCATCCAGAGCTTCTATCGCTTCTCGCAGGAGATGTACGACTCGGGTAGCAACCAGAGCAACCTTGCGGTGATGTCGCGCGGCATCCGCAGCGTGGAGAACTTTGGCAGCAACAACTGGCTCGAGGGCTTCACCAACATGGTCGACCTCGGTGGCCTGATAAAGGCATGTGCCAGCACCACGCCCAGCGCGCAGGAGGCGCTCGACGCGCTGAACGCCGCAGTGCTCTACCAGGTCCGTGGCACCTATCACGCCACGTGCAGCGGACTGTCCACCTATTATCCGCTCAAGCTGTCCGACTCCTCCGAGCTGGTCACCTTCCAGAGCGTCGCTCCCAACCCCTCCTACCTGGCCTATGTGGACCGCCTGGCCCACGGCGCCACCTACAACGGTGGCAGCCAGTACACCAACTACTCCGACCAGCAGTGGTACGAGGGCGGCCTGTGGAGCGTACTGATGGAGAACACGGGCACCCCCGAGGCCGAAGCGGCCCAGCAGGAGGCCGAGGAGTACTGGGACTACGTGGACGACCACACGGGCTCCAGCCAGGTGATCACCTTTGCCGAGGAGCCTCAGGTCAACGAGAACGGCATCTACTGGTTCCAGCTCGACGAGCACGGCCTCGACAACACGGCCGTCGTCAGTGCGCTGGTGTACGAGGCCTCCGAGGACAACAACGACCTGATCGCCCTGGGCGAGACATACGACATCTACGGCGACTGGGATACGGGTAAGTTCGAGGATGGCTTCGAGGGCGAGTGGCTGTCGCTACCCGACGGGCAGAACCTGTGCACCTATGTGGTCAGCTCGACCGATGACTTCGTGATCTACACCTCTCCCATCACGCTGAACGGCGAGGACACCTTCCTGCGCATGCGGCAGAACCTGGACGACGGATCGGTGACGGTCGACGGCGTGTGGAACGGCATCGGCGAGAACGGCGCGGTAGACCGCAGCACCACCCCGCTGCATCGTGGCGACGTGATCATCCCGCGCTATGACTCCTTCACCGCAGATGGCAGCCAGGGCGACACCTACGAGGGCATCGAATACAAGCTCACCGGCAAGACCCTCGAGGTGGACTACAACTACCTGCCCGATGGCCTCTACCTCTATGACTTCTGCCTGGAGGACGTCTATGGCGACGTGCTGGTGACGCCCGCTGTCCAGCTTGAGATCGACGAGAAGGGCAACATCTTCTTCGTGAAGTAGCCCCCAAACCGTCCCCGATGGTCGGTCCTGGGGCTGTGTACTTGACCGGGTACCTCAAACTCGAAAATCTGAAGACAAATCCTGCGGTTTTGCTCTCAGACAATCGAGTTTGAGGTACCCGGTAATCTATAGCGACTCTCGAGGCGGCACGATCACGTCGTAGCGGACCACTTTTCCCGCCAAAGAGCTGCTGGGCTTGACTCCCGCCAGGTACGGTCCCTTGAGAGGCCGCTTTACCACCACCTTGTGCGGACCCGCGGCAAGCGCAGCGGCCATGAGCGCGTCCTCGTCCTCAC
>CAMYZR010000078.1 GCA_947303905.1 uncultured Atopobiaceae bacterium | reverse complement strand
CGCATGACCATCATGACCACCTGCTTCATCCCCTGCGGCGCCAAGATGCCCATCGTCGGCCTCATAGTTGGTGCCCTCTTTGGCGGTAACACCTGGATCGCGACCTCCGCCTACTTCATCGGCGTGGCCGCCATCATCATCTCGGGCGTCATGCTCAAGAAGACCAAGATGTTCGCAGGTGACCCCGCTCCCTTCGTCATGGAGCTCCCGGCCTACCACGTGCCCTCCGCGGGCAATGTCCTTCGCAGCACCTGGGAGCGCGGCTGGTCGTTCATCAAGAAGGCCGGCACCGTCATCCTGCTCTCCTCGATCGTCATCTGGGGCCTCTCCAGCTTTGGCACCGTCAACGGTCGCTTTGGCATGGTTGATGACCTCTACGAGGACGAGGAGATCGTGACCGACGAGTACGTCGAGTCCGTCGCTGCCCGCATGGGCATCTCCGCTGACGAGGTCAACCCCATGGATGACTCCATCTTGGCTGGCGTGGGCAACACCTTCGCCCCGATCTTCAAGCCCCTGGGCTTTGGCTCCTGGAAGCCCGCCGTTGCCTCCGTCACCGGCCTTGTGGCCAAGGAGGAGGTCGTCTCCACGTTCGCCGTCCTGTACAACGCCGACACCGAGGCTGACGATTGGGACGACGAGGGCTCGCCCATCTGGGCCAACGTCGCAGCCGACTTCAACGCGTTCTCCGGTGGCCATGGCCAGCTCGCAGCCTTTGCGTTCATGATCTTCAACCTGCTCTGCGCGCCGTGCTTCGCGGCCATGGGCGCCATCAAGCGCGAGATGAACAGCCCCAAATGGACGCTCTTCGCCATCGGCTACATGTGTGTCTTTGCTTACGGTGCCGCCCTCGTGGTGTACCAGCTGGGTCTCGCCTCCAGCGGCTCCATGAACCCGGTTGGCATGGTTTGCGCGCTCGCTGTGCTGGCCTTCGTCTGCTACATGCTCTTTGTCAAGAAGTACCAGGAGGCCGATCGCCTGCTGGTCAAGTAGGCCCTTCCCTCAGCGGGGCCACCGACACTGCCGGTGGCCCCTCATCTCTGAAAAGAGGTTCTCGTGAACCTTGTGGACATGCCCATACTTGCCGTCTTGGCTGCCGTAATCGCGCTCATCGTACGTGGCATGCTGCGGGGCACCATCCGCACCTGTGACAGCGCCAGCTGCAGCGGGAACTGCGGGAGCTGCGGGAGCAAGTGCGCGACGCCGCGCCTCAAGCTGAGCCGTGAGCAGATCGCGCAGCTCGACGCGCTTACCGAGCAGGCGAAGGAGGTCAGGCCATGATCCAGACCACCATCGGTATCGATGGCATGATGTGCGAGATGTGCGAGGCGCACATCAACGACGCCATCCGCAAGCATTTTGCCGTCAAGAGCGCCAAGAGCAACCGTAAGAAGAAGCAGTGCGTCGTCGTGTCAGATGAGCCTCTCGACGAGGAGCGCATCCGCACGGTGATTGCCGAGACCGGCTACGACCTGCTCTCCATCAGCTCGGAGCCCTACCAGAAGAAGCGCTTTCTCGGGCTGCTCTGATCCGTACAACAACGCAATGCCAGACAGGCGCCCACCTCCGTCGCTGGAGGTGGGCGCCTTCTTGTGGCCATGCACCCGATGCGCCGTGTTCATAGCCGCTTGCGGACAAAACACGATGATTCATTCTCACAGCTGCTCCGGTTCTTCAATTGGTCTATATTTATTTATAACTTGTACGCTTGTAGCTTTTAGAAGACCAAAAGCTTCGGAGAGGGGTAAGCATGTTGAAGTTTGACGAACAAAGGCAGCTTGACAGTGTAAACGGGGCCCTCGCCTTGCGCCCACAAATCGAGAAGATCGTCGACGGCATCTGCGAGAGGGGCTATGACCGTATCGTGTACCTCGGCATCGGTGGCACCTGGGCATCGGCCCTCCAGGTGGAGTCGCATGCGGTCGAGCTCTCTGACCTCCCGGTCTACTCCCTCAATGCCGCCGAATTCAACACTCGCGGAGACCGCCGCATCACCAAGGACTCCGTCATCGTCATCAGTTCCGTCTCGGGCAACACCGCCGAGGTCGTGGAGTCCATGAAGCAGCTGAACGAGCGTGGCTGCACGTCCATCGGGTTCATCGACGTGGCCGATGCCCCACTGGCTCAGACGGTCACGCACTGCATCACCTATCCCGAGAACGAGCAGCTCAAGTTCTTCATGGTAGTGGACCGCTTCATGTTCAATGCCGGGCAGTTCCCGCAGTACGAAGAGTACTACGCCCAGATTGACGCGCACCTCGCCCAGGACCTGGTGGACGTGGGCAAGGCCTCTGACAAGTTTGCGCGCTCCTTTGCAAAGAAGCACCACGACGACCCCATCCACTACTTTGTGGGTGGTGGCGTACAGGGCGGCTCAACCTACTCCTATGGCATGTGCTATTGGGAGGAGCAGCACTGGCTGCGCACCAAGTCCATCCATCCTGCCGAGTTCTTCCACGGTATGCTCGAGATCGTCGACCGCGACACCAACGTGACCGTCTTCCTTGCCGAGGATGCCGAACGCCCGCTTTCCGAGCGCGTCAAGGCCTTCCTCCCGAAGATCTGTGCCAACTGCACCTTCATCGACTCCAGGGACTATGCGCTGCCAGGCATTTCCGACGAGTATCGCGGATACCTGTCGCACCTGGTGACTCACGCCGTCACCAACCGCATCGACGTGCACATCGAGAAGATCAACTGCCATCCGGTGGACATTCGTCGCTACTATCGGGCGCTCGACTACTGATCGTCCCCAAGAACGGGAGAGAACCGCCTCGCCACGCCCTTCTCTCAGAATAGGAGCCAAGATGTCCGCCATCACCATGCGAGATGTCTCCATTATGGGACCGTCCTACGTGCACTATCCCTTTGAGTACTTTCTCGACTCCCTTGCGCGCTGTGGCATCCATAAGGTGGACCTGTGGGGCGCCGAGCCGTTCTTCTATCGTGCCGACTGGGAGACGCCTCAGGCAGCCGAAGCCGAGCTCAAGCGTATGAAGGCCGAGATGGCCGCCCGTGACCAGACATGCCCCATCTACACACCCGAAACGCTCGGATACCCCTTCAACTTCTCCGATCCGAGCGAGGGCATCCGTCGGCGCACCATCGAGCACTTCAAATGGTGCATGGAGGACGCGCATATCCTCGACTGCCCGCGCATCTTCCTCAACTCGGGCTGCGGCCCGCGCAACCTGCCGCGCGAGGAGTCAATGAAGCGTCTTGTGGACACCTATCGCGCCATCCTCGACCTAGCCGAAGATGCCGACATACTCATGCCGCTGGAGCAGCTGCAACCCTACGAGAGCAACCTCGTGCTCACCAAGGAGGACGTGAAGTACGTGCTTGACGAGGTAGGCTCCCCCAACCTGCGCGTCTGCCTCGACGTCATCCCCATGGTCATGTTCGGCGAGACCCTGGAGGACTACTTCGAGACCTTCGGCGACAAGGTGGAGTGGATCCACTTTGCCGATTCGCACCACGAGGAGCTAGGCACGGGAGACTTTGGGTCCGAGCTCATGCGGCACTGGCTGGACGTTCTGGAAGCCAACGACTTTGCCAACGGCATCGACCTTGAGGTGAACGACTCGATCTACTGGGAGGACCCACACAGCCCGCACGAGCGCTCGTGCGCCTACCTGCGTGAAGTGCTGGGTGTGCCCGAGGAATAACGCGGTCTCGTACTTCCGAAGAGGCGCACCTTGATGTGGCTCCCTTTGCGCAAGGGAGCCACATTTCGCAAGAGCGACAACGATTCTGCTTGCACCAACAGTGACGGCGACGAGCTAAAGCTTCGCGATGAACGCCTCCACCTCTGCGAGCGGACGATAGGAGGGAATGGTGCCCTCGATGGTCACGGAGAGCGCAGCGTACTTAGCTGCCCAGTCCATGGCCTCCCGCAGGCCTTTGCCCCGCACCAGCCCAAACACGCTAGCCGCCATGAAGCCGTCACCTGCGCCGGCGGTGTTCACCGCCTTATCCACGCGCAAGGGGTCCACGAAAAAGAACTCCTCCGCTGCCGTGAGCGCGCAGGCCCCCTCGCTGCCTAGCGTCAGGATCACGTTGCCCACGCCGCAGGCTCTCTTGACCTCGGCTGCGAGCGATGCCGCGTCGAGTTCAGAGTCCTCAGGCAGTCCCGCGATGTAGTGACCCTCCAGCTCGTTGATGAAGAGATAGTCCACATAGTCAAGCCGCCCCATAGGCTCCTGAGGTAGCGGTGAGGGATTGAGCACAACGGTCATGCCGAGCTTCTTGGCGTATCTGGCACCCGCCTGGGAGACGCGCTGCGGCACCTCGAAACCCGTCACGAAGTATGCAGAGCCAGCCATGTCATCAAGCGCAGCTGTGACCTCCTCGACGGTGAGCTTGACGCTCGACGAATCACCGTCGATGATGGCATTCTGGCCATCAGGACCAATGAGGATGAGGCCTGTTCCCGTGGACACCTCATCGCTACGGTAGAGGTAGGTTGTGTCGGCCCCCGCATCACGCATCCACTTGTCGCCCAAATCGCCCCAAGGGTCGTTGCCCACTTTGCCAATGTAGGCCACGCGCAAGCCCAAGCGACCCAGTGCCACCGTGACATTGGAGCCTTTTCCGCCGTCTTCGGCCACATGCCAATTCTTGACGGACAGCGTCTCACCCCACACGGGCATGTGGTCGCAGTAGGCATACTGACCCACGCCGTGCGAGTTGAGCACGATGACGTCGAAAGCCCTGCTCACATCTACCATCCCCTAACCTGGTGCGACAACGGGTGATCGATGGTGTACTCGGTGGTCATGAGCGTGGCATCGGGGATGTAGGCAGGAAGTATCGTGACTGGATATTCCACGGTCGGCTCGCTCAGCAGCAGGATGCGGCAGACCGTCTTCTTCCAATCGCCCGTAGCCACCATATACACGGCTCGCCTGGCCGAGCAGATGATGTGGAAGCCGATGGTGATATACATGGGAGGTACGCGGTCGAGGCAGCCGCCAAACGAGCGCTCCGCCAAGGCAACCATCGTGTCGTCGTTGAGCACGCCGACGCGGGTCTTGGATGCCGCATACTCCTCCACCGTAAGGTGCCGGCAGAAGCTGCGCGGAGCCTCGTTGAAGGCCACAAGCCCCGTGGCGCCGATGCCCGCCCACACGGTGTCGACGCCACCCAACTCGTCACAGAGGTTGTCGGCAGCGTCCAGATCGGAGATGCGTGGCCAGATGCGATGGTCCTCGGGCGGGCGCAATGCAGGATCGATGCGGTCGTAGAAGCAGGCCAGCATGGTGCCCTCGAGGCTCTCGTAGGTATCAGCAACCGGATAGGGACGGCCCTGCCAGTCAAGAAACTCGTCCATGTGGAAGACCCAGAGGTTGGTGCAGTCGATACGCTCCTCATTCACCCGACGGCAGAACACGTCGTACTCGTCGGTGGGGCCAGCGGGCAGCACCCACTTGGTGGGCTCTCCGGCGGCGTTGTGGGCTATCACCTCGTCAGCCATCATGTTTCCGATGGCCTGGAACATGTCGTGCTTTTCGGGGTACACATCAAGCCTGACCTTGAGGTCTCGCTCCTTGAGCTCTCGCCAGGGGATGGAGCACCAGGAGAGAACCTCGCTGGCTGTAAGCCGATTCTGAAGCATAGGACCAGCCTCCCTTCGGTTTGGGTCATTCGCCGCCACGTCCAAACAGGTTGCACCCGTCCAAGCGCAACGGGGCCGCCCGACGTCCGCATGGACGCACGGGCGGCCCCTGTCTGTTCAGGTCAGACGGACTTCTCGCGCAGACGCTGTGCTACTCGCCGTGGAAGATGACCTCGTTGCGCTTGCGCTCGGCCTCTTCGATGATGTCCGCGTTGGTCTTCTTGAAGTAGAAGTAGAACGGCAGCGCGGACGCAATCACCAGGATTCCGGCCGAGATGGGGTTCCAGCTGAAGAGCGGGGTGGAGCCATCGAGCAGGCCGTTCCACTGGAGCTCGCCATAGGCCAGGATGGCGGAGGGGACGATGGCCAGAAGGGCCATGATGGCGCCGCCGGGGGCCTTGAACGTAGGCCTGTAGTTGTCCTTCTTCTGCAGGGGGAACCAAGCCACGAAGAGCAGGGCGTTACGCACGAGGCAGATGAAGGTGAAGATGCCGAGCAGGTCCTGGATGGTGGAGAGCCACACGAGGATCAGGGCGAAGCCAGACTGCCAGAGCATGGAGACGACAGGCGAGTCGTACTTGGGGTGGATGTTGCCCCAGCTGCGCCACCAGTAGCCTTCCTGGGCTGCCTTCATCTCGCCGCGAGCCTGGAACATGATGAGCGAGGAGAGCGAGCCGGTAACGACCACGATGGCAAGAAGTGCCGCAACGGTGCCGGAGGTCTTGCCCATGATGGCCTCGAACGCGGTCGCGATGGGAGCGTCTGCGCTTGCGAGGACATTGACGTCGGTCATGCCGACGGCAGCGGTGACAAGCATGACGTAGAGCAGCGTGCACACGCCGACGGTGCCGATGAGGGCGATGGGCATGTTCTTCTTGGGATCCTTGATCTCGCCGCCCATGGTGACGCAGGTCTGCATGCCGTCATACGACCAGGTGGTAGCCGCAATGCCTGCGACGATCGCGGTCATGATGCTGCCGGTGGCACCCGCGGAACCCT
The DNA here is from genome assembly GCA_947303905.1 of uncultured Atopobiaceae bacterium. Lineage (GTDB taxonomy): Bacteria > Actinomycetota > Coriobacteriia > Coriobacteriales > Atopobiaceae > UBA1367. The sequence goes on along the minus strand of CAMYZR010000078.1, from coordinate 93 downwards.
CGATCTGTGCACCGAAGTTCGCGCTCTTCATGAAGAACAGGCCGACAACGGCAAGCAGCAGGAACGGGATGATCTTGAAGGCGGTGATAAAGT
>CAMYZR010000077.1 GCA_947303905.1 uncultured Atopobiaceae bacterium | reverse complement strand
TGCCGCCCTGGGCATCCCCACATACGGCGTAAGAGAAGTGGCTAAGAAGCGGGACAGCCGGGAGGACACAGACCGGCTGTTCAGTGAGATTCTCGTCATAAATGCCTGCTCGACAACGGTGTCCCTTGTGCTCTATGCGGCCATAGTGCTTACGTTCTTTGCCCATGAGATTCCGCTCTATATGGCATGCGGCCTCATCATCGTATTCAACTACATCAATATTGACTGGTTCTTCCAAGGCATGGAGGAGTATGTCTACATCGCGATCAGAAGCATCGTGATCAAGGGCCTCTCCATCATTGCCATCCTGCTCTTTGTGAAAAGCAAAGAAGACTATGTCATCAGCGCGCTCATTTCGTCTTTTGCAATTTGTGGCAACTATATCTTCAATGTCATACGTGCTCGTAGGTATGTCACCTTCACCCTACGCGGGCTGCATCTCGGGCAACATCTGCGTCCCATTATCGTGCTGGTCGCCTGCTCCGCGGGCGCGCAGCTCTACAACACTATCGACGTGCTCATGCTGGGTTCAACTCAGAGTGCGGATGTTGTTGGGTGGTACAACAACGCGCAGAAGGTGACGATTCTAGTCCTGACGCTTGCCACGGCTATCTCTGAGATCTTTCTGCCACGTATTAGCTACTTGTACGAGACAGACAAAGATAGCTTCAACAGGCTGGTCTCCTTGGGGTTTAGGATCGTGTTCTTTTTTGCCATGCCTCTGATGGTAGGCACGATATTTGTTGCTCACAATCTCGTAGTGGTCATGTTTGGCGAGCCTTTTGCGCCAGCTGCTCTCACGCTTCAGTTGCTGGCCCCTCTTGTTTGCATCAAAGGTCTGGGGGACATCGTATCCTATCAGGTCATCATTAGTTCCAAACAAGAGAACAAGCTTGTTCTAGCCTACTTTTCGGCAGCGTTCATAAACATCGTGCTCAATCTGGTCATGATTCCCCTCTTCTCGCAAAACGGAGCAGCCGTGTCATCCATCATCACCGAGCTCGCGGTGAATGCGATACTGCTCAGATACTCTATGAGAATTGTCGACCTCACGCTGGACTATCGCTTTATGACCAATGTCGTGTTGGCTACCGGTCTCATGGCGATACCAATGTTTGTATCTAATACATACGTCAATAATGTTATGCTTGGTCTGGCAATTGACGTAGTATCAGCCATTGTTACCTACTTCGTCTTTTGTCTTCTAACCAAAAACGAAGTCTTTATCACAATCGTTAATTCATTGCATCATACGAACGACAATGCAAGTTTAGGGGGAGTGCACATGTCGGGGGATGACGAGGGGAAAAGCCCGTGTGAGGAGCACGTTGAGCAGTCTGAGATTATGGTTACGGTTCTCTGTATCTGCTTCAACCATGCGAAGACTCTGAGACAAGCTCTCGATAGCTTTGTATCGCAGGAGACCGATTTTGCGTATCGGATTCTCATCCACGACGATGCGTCAACTGACGGTTCCCAGGAGATTATCCGCGAGTATCAGGAGCGGTATCCTCACCTCATTCGCACCATTCTGCAGAAGGAGAACCAGTACAGCCAAGGTCTCCTGCATGTGGGGCAACTGCTTGCGGCCGCTGAGGGCAAGTACGTCGCGTACTGCGAGACAGATGATTACTGGACCGATCCGCAGAAGCTCCAGCTGCAGTTCGATGCACTCGAGGCCCATCCCGACTGCACCTTCTGCGTGCACAACACCCAGAAGGTTGACACGATGGGCAAACCCCTGGACGACATGTTCCCGCCTATTATGCTGCGCGAAGGAGTCATCACTACCGATGAGTATCTTCGCCATGAGCTCTATGAGAGCGAGTGGATGTTCCAGCTCAGCAGCTTCATGTTCAGACGTGACACCATGGTCAAGTACGCTGCAATCGAGAGGAGCGGCTTCCCGAGCAAGTACTACAGGGTTGGTGACCAACCGCTGTTCCTCTTCTTTGCCACAGAGGGCAATGGCTGGTATATCGACAGAGATATGTCCTGCTATCGGGTGGACAGCGGTGGGTTCATGACGCGTCTGGGCAAGGATGCTGCCTTCTGCCAGATGGCACTGCGGGGCTACATTGCTGGTCTGAAGAGCTTTGAGGAGTACAGCCAGGGAAGGTTTGCCGAGTACACTCACCGTGCCATTCTGAGGCGAGAATTCCTCTATGACCTTGCAGCCAAGAACTATAAGGAACTGTCTAGCGACAAATACAACGATCTGCATGATGAGCTTAGCGTCAGACAGAGGGTAAAGTACGGACTGCTGAGCCTTATCCCGCGCGGCCATGCGCAAGATGACGCTGACGGGGACGGGCCCCAAGAATAGGCTGAATTCGCTACCGGTGCAGTCTCTGAATGCAAAGAGCGCTACATCCGACAACGAAAGGCAGGGGGATGAGGAAACTTCTGATTCTGGGAGGATCCCTGGGAATCTTTGACGTCATCGCCAAGGCTCGCGCCATGGGGTGCCACGTTATCGTTGCCGACTATACGGACTATGAGTTGTCCCGTGCCAAGCAAATGGCGGACGAGCATTGGGACGTGAGCACCGCGGACCTCGACGAGCTCGAGCGCAGGTGCCGCCAGGAGGGCGTTGACGCCATCTACTCGGCCGTGAGCGAGTTCAACCTCGATCGCGTGGTCGTCCTGTGCGAGCGGCTGGGGCTGCCGTGCTACTTTGACCAGCAGACTTGGAGTTACGCTCGCAACAAAGCCAAGTTCAAGGAGGCGTGTCGCGAGGAGGGCGTGCCCGTCATCCCGGATGTCAAGATTGACGAAGGTGTGCTGGAGTACCTTAGGACCGGTGTTCCCGTTGCTCAATATGACATTCCCTTTCCCGTGGTGGTCAAGCCGGTTGACTCCAGTGGCAATATTGGGTTGAGCTTCTGCTATGACATGGACGACTTCGCCCGTGCTTGGGACCTGGCGACCAAGGTCTCCAGCAATCCACATGTGATGGTCGAGGAGTACGTTCAAGGCGAGCAGCTTCACTATCTCTATGTGCTGGCCGAGGGGGAGGCCTCGCTTTTGTACAGCCTCTTGAGCTTCGAGCAGCCAGGGTATCCAACCAGCCTGTATTCTGTCGTATCGACCGCCAACACCCATGTGGAGGATTGGGTTCGCGACGTAAGTCCAAGGGTGACTCGCGTGTTCAGGCGTTGCGGATGCCGTGACGGCGTTGCCTTCGTTCAGGCGATATACCGGGACGGCCAGTTCCACGTACTCGAGATGGGCCATCGCCTCAGCGCGGACATGTCCTTCAACAAGGTCATGGGCATGACGGGCTTCGACGCCTTGAAGTGGATGATCGAACTCCAACTCGGCGTAAAACACACAAAGGACCAGCTGCCTCTCTCGCAGACCCATGCCTTCAGGGATTGCGCTTCCATGTACGCCCTGTTTGCACAACAGGAAGGCACCGTTTCCAGCATAGAGGGGGAGGACTTCATCAGGGAGCTTTCCGCATCGCGATGCGACGGAACGGACACCGACCCCATCAACGAGATCACGTGGGAGACGCTGGTGCGCCCGGGAGACACGGTCAGGCAGCACCAGCTCCTTGGGAGGATGGTCCTCCATACAGACAACGCCGAAGAGCTTTGTGACATCCTGCGCCTTGTCAACCAGAGGCTCAGAATCGTTGACACCTCCGGGCGCAACATGTACATCCGTTACACGGATTTTGACAGGGTGCTCTCTGCCTACGAGGAGTCGCTGTCACGGGAATAGTGGCTGGTCCAAGAGCGATTCATCGCGACGCTTCTGACTGGTGGGGCAGGCCCGTCGGGCCAATCTCTCTTGGTGCCTGGTGGAGAGATTGTGGAAACCCCACAACCGGGCGTATCCCCAAAACCCTCCGCTAAGATAGAAAAGCTGCTGAATTGTGGGATTGTTCTGTCTCGACTGCATGCCCCAACCTGTGTAAGGGCACCTGCTCGCGGCCGTGACCGTACAAAAAGACAAGGTGGCAGCCATACGTCGGATGCGGTCCGCTGGGGAAGGCACAAGGGTGTGCCTCAAATATGGTCCCATGACCGCCGAAGGAAAGGACCAGAGATGGTCAACACGATTCTCGGCCGCAAGATCGGGATGACTCAGGTGTGGGATGAGAACGACAACGTCGTGCCCGTCACCGTCATCCAGGCTGGCCCCTGCACGGTGTCGCAGGTAAAGACCAAGGCGACCGACGGCTACGAGGCCGTCCAGATCGGCTTTGGCGACATCAAGTCCAAGCACGTCAACAAGCCGCTCGCTGGCCACTTCGCCGCCCAGGGCGTCGAGCCGATGCGCTACCTGCGCGAGGTTCGTGTCGAGGACGCAAGCGAGTACAGCACTGGCGACCAGGTCACCGTCGCTCTGTTCGCTGACGTCAAGGCAGTCGACGTCACCGGCACCTCCAAGGGCAAGGGCTTCCAGGGCACCATCAAGCGCTGGAACTTCCATCGTGGACCCATGACCCACGGCTCCCGCAACCAGCGCAAGCCGGGCTCCATCGGTCAGTGCGCCTACCCCGCGCGCGTCCGCAAGGGTCTCCACATGGCCGGTCACATGGGCGATGAGCGCGTCACGGTCAAGAACCTCAAGCTCGTCCGCATCGATGAGGAGCAGAACCTCATGCTCATCAAGGGTGCCGTGCCCGGTGGCAAGAACGCCCTCGTCCAGATTCGCATGGCCTAAGGGCCCCACGTTAGAAGCCTTTAGGCTCCCAAGGAGGACAAGAGATGTCCAACATCGAAGTCAAGAACGTCGAGGGACAGGCGGTCGGAACCGTCGAGCTCTCCTCTGACGTGTTCGGCATCGAGCCGAACAGCCCCGTGGTGCATCAGGTGGTAGTCGCCTTCGAGGCCAGCCTGCGCCAGGGCACCCATTCCGTCAAGAACCGCCACGACGTCTCCGGTGGTGGCAAGAAGCCCTACCGCCAGAAGGGCACCGGCCGTGCCCGCCAGGGCTCCACGCGTGCCGGCCAGTGGACCGGCGGCGGCGTGATCTTCGGGCCTACCCCCCGCAGCCATGCCAAGCGTGCCAACAACAAGGAGAAGAAGCTCGCCATGCGCTCGGTGCTTTCCGGCAAGCTGGCTGACTCCGAGCTCATCCTGCTCGACTCCCTCTCCTTCGACGAGCCCGCCACCAAGAAGGCCGTCGCCATCCTCAAGGCGCTCGGCATCGACGGCAAGCGCGTGACCATCGTTGTCCCCGACGACGACGTCATCACCTACCTGTCGTTCCGCAACATCCCCAAGGTCGAGGTCATCGGCATCTCCGAGGCCAACACCCGTTATCTCATCGACAACGCTTGCCTGGTCATGACCACCGAGGTTGCCAAGCAGCTCGAGGAGGTGCTCGCGTAATGCAGACCGCATACGATGTCATCATCCGCCCGATCGTGACCGAGCGTTCGTTCGACCTCATGGAGCAGGGCAAGTACACCTTCGAGGTTGCCCGCACCGCTCCCAAGGAGGAGATTGCCGCTGCCGTCGAGAAGCTCTTCGGCGTGCACGTCGTCAAGGTCAACACCATGTGGGCAAAGGCCAAGAACAAGCGCGTCCGCTATCAGTATGGCAAGACCCGCACTTGGAAGAAGGCCATCGTCACCATCGCCGCCGGCGAGCAGATCGAGGTCTTCGCTCCCCAGCAGGCAGCTGAGGACTAGTTGGTAATTCGCCTTGGTCCCAAAGGGGGCCAAGGCTCGTATGCCGCGTGTGATGGATACGCGCGGTACCGTGGTAATCCGGTGTCGTCCCGTCCACACCCTTAAGCGGGGCGGCCAACGGAAGAAGAAGGGAAAGGTACGTAATGGCAGTCAAGCACCTCAAGCCTACGAGCGCAGGGCGCCGCTTCCAGACGGTCTCTGACTTTGCAGAGATCACGACGGACAAGCCCGAGAAGTCGCTTCTCGAGCCCCTGCCCAAGAAGGCCGGCCGCAACAACAACGGCCGCATCACCACCCGTCACCAGGGTGGCGGCAACAAGCGCAAGTATCGCAAGATCGACTTCAAGCGCGTCAAGGACGACGTGCCGGCCAAGGTCGCTACCATCGAGTACGACCCTAACCGCTCCGCCCGCATCGCGCTGCTGCACTATGTCGACGGCGCCAAGGCTTACATCCTGGCTCCGCAGGGCCTGAAGGTTGGCGACACCGTCGTCTCCGGCACCAAGGACATCGACATCAAGCCGGGCAACGCCATGCCGCTGTCCGAGATCCCCGTCGGCACGCTCGTGCATGCCGTCGAGTTCCAGCCTGGCAAGGGCGCCGCAATGGCCCGCGCCGCCGGCACCTCCATTCAGCTCATGGGCAAGGACAACGGCTATGCCGTCCTGCGCATGCCCTCCTCCGAGCTTCGTCGCGTGCTGCTCACCTGCCGCGCCACCATTGGTGTCGTGGGCAACGCCGACCACTCCAACATCGTTATCGGCAAGGCTGGCCGCAATCGCTGGGCTGGCGTCCGTCCCACCGTCCGCGGTACGGTCATGAACCCTGTTGACCACCCGCACGGCGGCGGCGAGGGCAAGAACCACACCTCCGGCCGTCCGTCCGTCACCCCGTGGGGCAAGCCGACCAAGGGCAAGAAGACCCGCGACCCGAAGAAGGCCAGCAACCGCCTCATCATTCGCCGTCGCAAGACCAAGAACAAGTAGCCTGAAACACGAGTAGTAGGAGATCGAAAGAATGAGCAGAAGTCTCAAGAAGGGCCCGTTTGTGGAGACTCGCCTCCTTGCG
>CAMYZR010000076.1 GCA_947303905.1 uncultured Atopobiaceae bacterium | reverse complement strand
CACCCGGCGGATGGCGAGCAGTTCAGTGTCACCGATGCGGAGGGTGGCGCTCCGTACTGATACCGTGTGGCTACGTGCTCCGCGGGAGTTTGCGTGCCACACCAGAGAAGGGACGTTGACATGCGCGTTGCACCCTATACCCCCGACCATGCTGATGAGATGCGCGCCGTGTGCCTTGCGACGGCGAGCGAGCGGGCGCGTACCGACGAGACGCACGGGCGCTTCACCCTGCTCATGTACTGCGAGCCCTACCTCGAGCATGGCACCTGCTTCATGCTGCTGGGCGATGACGGAAAGGCGCATGGGTACACGCTCTGCGCGGAGGACTTCGAGACGTGGAAGCAGGCCTTTGAGCCATACCGCAAGCAGATCGAGGCCCTCGGTCCCGAGTATGCCGCGCGCGTCGCGGGCGAGTACGAGGCCTTTGCGGCCACGGCAGGGGAGTATCCCGCGCACCTGCACATCGACATCGAGGAGGCCTACACGGGCGGCGGCAGCGGTCGCGCGCTTATCGAGGCGCTTCTCGAGCATCTCCGCGAGGCGGGTGTGCCCGGCATCGCCTTTGGCGTGGCGGCAAACAACGAGCGTGCCGCGGGCTTCTACGAGCACATGGGCTTCAGCCGCCTCCCGGAGTACGAGGAGGACGGTCTCGTCTTTGGCATGCGCTTCTGATTCTGCTGCCCCCTGGCCCTGCGGGCCTAACGCTCTCCGCGCAGCTCCTTGCGCAGGTTTATGAGCATGTATGCCGCCACCACCGTGCTGGCCAGCGTCGCCACGGGGAGGTTGAGCCACAGCCCGTCGAGCCCGAGGGGCTGCAGGATGACGAGCGCCGCGATCGGGGCCACCAGCACCGAGAAGAGCGAGAAGGCCGACGCCGGCTTGGGACGCTCGATGGCCGTGTAGAAGGCCTGCGTGGCCATCGGCAGCCAGCGCAGGAAGTAGGCGATCGAGAAGAGGCGGAACGCGGGCCCTGCCATGGCGAGGATGGCGTCGGAGGCGTCGGCCATAAACAGCAGCGTGAGCTCGCGCGGGAACAGCAGCATCGCGGTGGCGAGCGCGACCGAGAGTGCCGCGCAGGCGACGAAGATGCGCTTCTCGAGCTTGACCACGCGGTCGACGCGTCCCGCTCCCAGGTTGTAGCCGACGGCCGGCTGCAGGGAGTCGCAGGTGCCGTAGAGCAGGGGGAAGATGACGCCGCTCGCGTACATGAGCACGCCGTAGACCGCCACGGCATCCTCGCCACCCTGTGCGAGCAGGGCGGCGTTGAGCAGCACCGACGTGATGCGGCCGGCCACGTTGTTGAGGAAGGCCGGCATGCCCGCGCTCGTGATCTCGCGCACGAGCTCCACCGAGACCTGCGGCTTTACGAAGCGCAGCTGGTAGCAGCGGAGAAGGAAGGGCACCAGACCGATTGCCGCACTCACCCCAAGCGCCAGCACGTAACCGAGCGCTGCGCCAAGGACCCCGAGGTTTGCGTAGCGGACGAAGCTGTACTCGCAGACGGCGCCCAGCACCGCCATGAAGATGTTGAGCGCAAGACTCCCGCGGATCTTGCCGCAGATGCGCAGGAAGTTGTCGATGGCAAACATCATCGAGGTCACCGGCGCGCCCACGGCATAGACGCGCAGGAAGATGACGGCGTCCTCGGCGAGCCTGCCCGTGGCGCCCAAGGCGGCCATGATCGAGGGGGCGGCCATCCAGAAGACGGCTCCGAGCGCGGCTCCCAGAATGAAGATGCCCAGCACCGCGCAGGTGAACACGTTGTTCGCGCGCCTCTCCTCCTTCGCGCCGAGCGCGATGGCGATGGGCACGGACGAACCCACGCCGATGAGGTCTCCCACGGCAAAGACGAGGATCACGAAGGGCATGGCGAGGTTGACGGCCGCAAATGCCGTCGAGCCGAGCAACTGGCCTACGATGACGCCATCCAGCACGTCGTAGAGGGCTGACGCCAGCATCGAGATGGCGCCGGGCGTAGCTGCCTTGAGAAACAGGTGCGTGGGAGCTGTCGCCAGATACAGCTCACGCAGCTCGTCCTCTTGTGACAGCTCGAACTCAGCCATTGCCTGTAATCTCCCAAAACAAAAGGCCGAAGAGACGGTGCCAGCAAGGCGTGTCTTCTCCGGTCTTCAGGACCCTCCGACTATGTCGCCACCCGCTTGCGGATGACGTTCTAGGATACCTTGGCACAGGTCATGCCATGCGTCAAGGCGTTGGCGCCCGGAAAAGTGCGCACTTCTCGAAGACTATTCGGGCTCTTGTTTTGAGAGTCCGAATACCTCGCGAGAAGTGCGCACTGTTTGGGTCGGGGTGCCTATCCCGCGCACCTATCCCGGCAGGTTGATGAGTGCCAGCGCGAGAATGACGAGCGCGATCGCAACGTGGTCGCGTCTCGTGAGCCGCTCGTGCATGAGCAGGACGTTTGCCGCGTACACGATGGGGACCACGCCCATGCTGAACCCCGTGTACACCACGTAGGCGGGCAGCTCGATCAGCGCGCGAAGCATGAGGTCGGTCGAGAAGAAGTTGAAGAACCCGAGCATGGTGCCGCAGGCGATGTCAACCCTGGTGGGTCGTTCGTGCTCTCTCATCAGCATTGCGAAGCAGGTTGCAAACGCTGTCGCGAACGTCATGAGTATGTAGGCTTCCTCGTGCGCGGGGTTGCCGATGGTCTCGAAGACCTTGGGCATGGTGTCTGCGAGACCTCCGGCGATAACCATGGGGATGAGGAGTCTGCGCGCGGACAGCCTGATCATGTCTACCGTCGGCTCGTCCTTCGGCGGGATCGCAAGTAGCATGGTCGCCGCAATCGCGACCGCGATGCCGCAAGCACCAGCCAGGCTGGGGTACTCGCTGAACAGCGCGATCGAGAGGACCATGGGGATGACGGCGCCCATGCGGAAGAGCGATGAGGAGACGGTTGCCCCGTTCACGCGCACATTGTGCTGCAACAGGGCAAAGGTTGCGACAAAGAGCATGCCCGCGACGAGGCCAAGCGCCCAGGTCAGCGGTGCTACCTGCACAAAGACGAGCTTTGCCCGGAAGGCCGAGGCTGCGGAGAGAACCGTTGCCGCAAGGTAGTTGAAGAGCAGCAGGGACCACGCGTTGTCGCTGCGCGTCCCCGCGAACTTCATGGTGAGGGCGTTGCCCGCGCTCGCGATTGTCGCCAGCAGGAGGAAGACCATCGCCGGACCCGCTAGCCCTGGGGCTTGGCGTAGAGCCCCACGAGCGCCACCAGCACGTCCACCAGCTTCTCGAGCTCGGGAACCGGCACGAACTCACGCACCCCATGCGCGTTGTAGTAGCAGGCGGAGAGGTTGATGCACGGGAAGCCCCTGAACGACAGCTGGGAGCCATCGGTTCCGCCGCGCATGGGCGTGCAGTACGGCTTCACGCCACAGGTGGCAAAGGCGGCCTTCGCGTTGGCGATGAGGTGCGCGGTCTCGGGCAGGGTGACCACGTCGGCCAGGTTGCGGTATTGCTCTGACATCTCGATCTCGAGCACCTCGGAGCCAAACTGGCCGTTGACCAGCCGCACCGCCTCGCGCATGACCGCCATGCGCTGCTCGAGCTTTCCGCGGTCGTGATCGCGGATGATGTACTGCGCCAGCGCCTCCTCGCAGCCACCCTCCAGACGCTCCAGAAAGTAGAACCCGTCATAGCCCTCGGTGTACTCGGGCCTCTCGTTGGCGGGCAGCAGCTGGTGGAAGCGCATGATGGCCTCGGAGGCGTTGATCATGTGCCCCTTCGCGGTGCCCGTGTGCACCGATATCCCGTGCGCGCGCACGTGCGCCTCGACGGCATTGAAGGTCTCGAAGCAGATCTCGCCCAGGGGCCCGCCGTCGATGGTGTAACCCCACGGCGCGCCAAAGGCCTCAAGGTCGAGCAGGGCTGCGCCATGCCCAATCTCCTCGTCGGGCGTGAAGGCGAGGGCGAGGCGAGGATGGGGGAGGGTCGCATCGTCCTTGAGCCGGGCAAGCAGCTCGAGACAGGCGGCGATGCCCGCCTTGTCGACCCCGCCCAGAAGCGACGTCCCGTCGGTGGTGACGAGGTCCCAGCCAACCATGTGCCCGAGCTGGGGGTTGGTGGCGGGACTCACGGACACGGTGCGGCTGTCACGCCCGGTGCCGATGACCAGCTCGCCTCCCTCGTAGCGGCGTACCTGCGGGTGGACGGGATCGCCGTAGCTCTGGAACGCGGTGTCGACGTGACAGCAGAAGCCGAGGGCTGGCAGGTCCTCGCATCCGGGGCTGGCCGGCCAGTGGGCGGTGAGGTAGGCGTGCTCGTCGCTGCGCACGTCCTGGGCCCCGAGCGCGCGCAGGTCCTCGGCCAGTGCCTCGGTCACGGCAAGCTGGCTGCTTGTGGAGGGGACGCTCCCTGTGGTCTGGGGATTGGACTGCGAGGGTATTCGGCAGTATCTGATCAGGCGGTCGACGACGGCACTCATCGCACACTCCCATGCTTCGGCGGCTCTTTGCAGCTAGGATTGTAGGACAGATTGGCGGACGTGCCAGGCCGCGGCACTCGCAGCACGACTGGCGTATCATCTGTCGCTTTTATTCGTTACATCTTGTACCATTGCACTAGGGGAGGACAAGATGACAAGACTTAACAGCAAGCGTCGCATACAGAAGGCTCTCTTCGAGCTGCTGAGGGAGCGCTCCATCGACAAGATCACGATGAGTGAGGTCGTGGAGAAGGCCGGCGTGAGCCGGACGAGCTACTATCGTGCCTAAAGCTCGTTGCAGAGCGTCGTCGACGATGCGCTCGACGAGCTCTTCTGCAAGATCGAGTCGCTGGCGCCGAACACCGAGGGCCTGTCGGAAGGTGCCGAGGCGAAGGAGTTCGAGCGCTCGCTCATCCAGGTTCTAACCCTGTACTACGACAACGCGGACCAGCTGCGGATGCTGCTCGACGGCAGCGCCGACAAGACCTTCAGGAATCGCCTCTACTCCTTTACGCTGGCGGCGTTCCCAACGACTGAGGGCGAGCGGGGCGGGATGACGCCCGATGCCATGAGACAGACCTACCTGGCCGCCGGCGCGACGGCAGTCATCTGTCGCTGGGTTGGCGAGGGCTGCGAGCCGTCCATCGCGGCAGAAGCCACGGCTCCCTGGGCGCGCTGTGCCGCCAGGCGGACGGCGGGGGCCATCTGACTGAGCTGCCTCCTGCGTGCAAGCGTGGAGAAGCGTTCGCGCTCGCGGGCAATGTAGCTCGAACGCTCCCTGTCCATTTCCTTGATCTGCTGGCTGACGGCCTCCTCGCGCTCGCGCATGGATTCGCCCGCCTCGCGGAAAGCCTGCGCCGTCTGCTCGCGCTGCTCGCTGATCCCCGTCGCGATGGACTGGCGCTTGTCCTCGGCCTTGGCGACGAAGCGGTCCATGTGCGCGTTGACGCTCCGGTTGATGGTGGACGCGGTGCGGGCGATGCTCGCCAGCGAGGACGCGGTGATGGCGGTGTCGGCCGCTATGATGGCCATCAGCACCAGCGAGAACAGCTCGACCATGATGGGATCCGCCGAGGCGATGATGCGGGCGGTCGGCCCGTAAAGCACATAGACGATCAGAAGGCCGCCCAGCCCGAAGAAGACCGACGCGGGCAGGCAGATGCGTCCATTGAGGTTGAGGGGCATGTTGGAGTAGTCCCACCAATACGCATGGAAGAGCTTCTCGAGGGTCCAGTGGGTGGTGTACTCGAGAATGGCGCTGCCCACCATGACCACGAGGAACACCTGATACCATGCCGGGGTCTCCCCGCGCTCGAGGACGGAATGCCACAGCAGCATGATGCCCACGATGCCCGTCCCGTAGATGGGGCAGTAGGGCCCGTACAGAAAGCCGCGGTTCTGCCACTTGTGCTCCACGATGGTGCAGTAGGTGGATTCCCAGATCCAACCCACGATGCTGTACAGAACGAACCAGACAAACAGCTGACAGACGAACATGAGGCCCCCTTTCGACGCCTAAAGTATGCATGCTTGTGCAATGAGACAACAAGACGATTGCTGGCATTTGCACCAAATAAGGAAACCTGCATTGTGTTGGACGAGATTCGGTGTGAAGATGTGAACAGCTTTGGCGTCCGCGAACGGGCGGCGGTGCGGCGAGCAAGACCTGTACACCTAATGCGTGGGGAGTTGTCCGATGAGCGCTGCTTTGGTTCTCCAGTCAGACTTCGGTACGGCCGATGGCGCCGTGAGCGCGATGTATGGCGTCGCGCTCGGGGTGTCACCGAGCCTGCGCGTCTTTGACCTGACGCATGAGATCCCGGTCTATGACATCTGGGAGGCGTCGTATCGCCTCATCCAGACCCTGGCCTATTGGCCCGCGGGCACGGTCTTCGTCAGCGTGGTCGACCCCGGCGTGGGATCCGACCGACTGAGCGTGGTGGTGCGCACGACCAGCGGCCAGTACGTGGTGACGCCTGACAACGGGACCCTGACGCACACCAAGCGGATGATGGGCATTGAGGAGGCGCGCGTCATCGACGAGTCTGTCAATCGGCTGGCGGGGTCGAGCGCGAGCTACACCTTCCATGGCCGTGACGTCTTTGCCTATACCGGTGCGCGCCTGGCATCTGGGGTCATCGGCTTCGAGCAGGTCGGACCTGCCATTGACCCTGACGATCTCATAGAGCTGCCCGTGGAGGAGTCCACCTGTGACGGAACGAGCGTGAGCGGGACCATCGACGTGCTCGACGTCCGCTTTGGCAGCGCCTGGACC
>CAMYZR010000075.1 GCA_947303905.1 uncultured Atopobiaceae bacterium | reverse complement strand
CGTTATGGTCGCCATGATCACGCCCGACGGCAGCCCCGTGACGATGCTCCTGATGTTTGCTGCCCTCGTGGTGCTCTACGAGATCGCCCTGGCCATCGCGCGTCAGGTGATTGTCGTAAGGGATGGCGCGGCGGCCCTTCGCTGGGACCGCTCCGAATACGAGGAGCATGCTTTCGAGGACTAGCCTCACGATGTGATTGGCGGCAGACGTTAGCCGTGGCGCCACGGCTTCACGTAACCCAGACCGCAGGTTACCGGAACCCTTTCTCGATAACCTGCGGTCTTGTCATGTGTCTCATGAGCGCAAGAGAGTGTGAGCGCCAGAGTGCCGCCTGGCAGCCTATCCCAGCACCGCCTGTGATACCAGCTGGTCGATCTTGCGGATGTCGATGGCACGGTTCAGGTTGATCTTGATGGTTCCGATGAGCGTCCAGAGCTCCAGCTCTGTGTCGATGTCGAACACCTTTCCCGAGTTCTCGGTCGACCACATCTGAACGCTCTTCCAGGGGAGGGAGAATATCTCCACCTTCTTGCCGGTGATGCCTTGGGCGTCACGCACGATGAGGCGCTTGTCGGTGAAGACCGCCTGGTCACGCACCGTTTGATATACGCCCAGCACCTGCTCCCCCGGCATGAGCATCGCCTCGGTGTCCGTCTGCAGCTGTCCCTCGCGGATGAAGTGCCACGTGCTGACAAAGTTGATTCCGTCTGCCATGAGAATGTCCTTTCTGCAATGATTGCGCGCCGTGTCAGAGACAATCAGAGCCTACTAATGTGGTACGACAAGAATCATTACACGCCGTGGTGGCCCTCCGCGCCCCCTCCATCCAAGTACAGACAACTTACCTTCCACATGTTTTGACCACATCTGCTTCTGGACTTGGGTATAGTGTCAAAACACAAAAGCATCGTGGAGGCTTCTGCCTTCATGCAGCGATCGACAAGAACTCAGGAGAACCTGTGATACTGGTAGTCACCGAGAAAAACGATGCGGCGCAGCAGATTGCCCGCCTACTGTCCACCTCTGGTCGCCCCAAGGCGGACAAGGTATACGACACGCCCATCTATCGCTTCACGGTCAACGGGGAGGATTGGGTCACCATCGGCCTGCGTGGCCACATCATGGCACCAGACTTCCCGCCCCAGCTCAAGTTCGACAAGAACGAGGGGTGGTATGGCCTTACCACGGAGGGCGTGCATCTTCCTGCCGACCTTCCCGACAGCCTCGCTCGTCCGCCCTACAAGTCCAAGCGCAAGCCCTTCCTCGCCGACGGCGTGGACATCAAGGGCTGGAAGGTGCCGAGCCTGCCTTACCTGGTGTGGGCGCCGATCGAGAAGCTTCCTGCGGAGAAGGGCATCATCCGCGCGCTCAAGAACCTGGCAAAGAAGGCCGACTCCATCGTCATCGGTACGGACTTCGACCGTGAGGGCGAGCTGATCGGCTCGGACGCGCTGCGCCAGATGCGCCAGGTGGCCCCCGACACGCCCGTCTCCCGTGCCCGCTACTCTGCCTTTACCAAGGCCGAGATCGACCACGCCTTCAACAACCTGGTGGAGCTCGATCAGGATCTTGCTGACGCGGGCGAGAGCCGCCAGTACATCGACCTCGTCTGGGGCGCCGTGCTCACGCGCTACCTCACCATGGCGCGCTTTGGCGGACTGGGCAACGTCCGCTCTGCCGGCCGCGTGCAGACCCCGACGCTGGCCATCGTGGTCGAGCGCGAGCGCGAGCGCCTCGCCTTCGTGCCCGAGGACTACTGGGTGGTGTGGGGCAACCTCAGCAAGGACGGCTCGGACGAGTTCCGCGCAACGCATGCCACCGCGCGATTCAAGGACCAGGCGGCTGCCGAGGCCGCCTTTGCCCGCGTGCGCGACGCGAGGCTGGCGCGCGTGACTGGCGTGGAGAAGAAGTCGCGCACCCAGAAGCCCCCCGCGCCCTTCAACACCACGTCGCTGCAGGCTGCCGCAGCGTCCGAGGGCATCAGCCCCGCTCGCACCATGCGTCTGGCCGAGAGCCTGTACATGAACGGCCTCATCAGCTACCCGCGCGTGGACAACACCGTCTATCCGCGTTCGCTCGACCTGCGCGCGACGGTCAAGACCCTGCTTGACGTGCCGCAGTACGCACCCACCTGCCACCAGATCCTGTCGCAGGACAAGATCGTCGCCACGCGCGGCAAGCAGGAGACCACGGACCACCCGCCCATCTATCCCACGGCTGCAGCCGACCCTGACAAGCTACAGCCCGCCGAGTGGAAGCTCTACAACCTCATCGCACGGCGCTTCCTGGCAACGCTCATGGGACCCGCCACGATAGAGGGCACCAAGCTCACCTTCGACATCGAGGGCGAGCCCTTCACCACCACCGGCAGCGTGCTGGCAAAGCCGGGTTTCCGCTCCATCTATCCCTTCGGCCTCAAGCGTGACGATCAGCTCCCCTCACTCGTCGAGGGTGACACCTGCGACGTCAGAAGCATGCAGCTTGACGCCAAGCAGACGGAGCCTCCGGCTCGCTATAGTCAGGGCCGCCTGATCCAGGAGATGGAGGCACGCGGTCTGGGCACCAAGTCCACACGCGCCAACATCATCCAGCGCCTGTACGACGTCAAGTACCTCAAGAACGACCCCGCCGAGCCAAGCCAGCTCGGCATGGCGGTCATCGATGCGCTTACCGCGTACGCGCCGCCGATCACCTCGCCTGACATGACGGCCGAGCTCGAGAACGACATGACGCGCGTATCCGAAGGCAAGGTCACGCAGGACCAAGTCGTCACCCATTCGCGTGCGCTGCTCGCGGGCATGATGGATGCGCTGATCGAGCACAAGGAGGACCTCGGCGAGGCAATCGCCGATGCCGTCACCGCCGACGCCAAGGTGGGCGTATGCCCCAAGTGCGGCAAGGACCTCGTGATGAAGACCTCCGCAAAGACGCGTGGGTCCTTCATCGGATGCATGGGTTGGCCCGAGTGCGATGTCACCTATCCGGTGCCCTCGCGCGTCAAGATCATTCCCCTCGAGGGAGAGGCGGGCGTCTGTCCGGAGTGTGGTGCCCCACGCATCAAGTGCCAGCCCTTCCGCCAGCGTGCCTTCGAGCAGTGCGTCAATCCGCTTTGCCCCACCAACCGTGAGCCTGACATCGTGGTAGGGGAGTGCAAGGCGTGCGCCGAGGCGGGACGTCACGGCGACCTGGTGGCCCACAAGAGCGAGCGAAGCGGCAAGCGATTCATCCGCTGCACCAACTACGACGAGTGCGGCACCAGCTACCCCCTGCCGGAGCGCGGTGCCCTGAGCGCGACGGGCGAGACCTGCGAGCATTGCGGCGCCCCCATCGTGGAGGTCACCACAGCGCGTGGGCCGTGGCGCATCTGCGTCAACATGAGCTGCCCTGGCAAGGAGAAGCAGGAGAAGCGGACCACGCGTGGCCGCAGCGGAGCGCGTGGCGGTACGCGGCGCAAGCGCAGCTGACGAGGAGGTCTCATGGCAGGGCTGTTCATAACGTTCGAGGGCATAGACGGCTGCGGCAAGTCGACGCAGGCCGCACGTCTGGTTGACGCGCTCAGGGCGGCGGGCTTCGAGGTCGTCTCCCTGCGGGAGCCGGGCGGCACTGCCATCTCTGAGAAGATCCGCGCCTTGCTGCTCGACCCTGCCAACGCCGAGATGGCCGACGAGTGCGAGCTGCTGCTCTACGAGGCCTCGCGCGCCCAGCTGGTGCGCCAGGTGCTCGAGCCGTCGCTCGCTCGCGGTGCCATCGTGGTCTGCGACCGCGACGACGATTCAACCTACGGCTATCAGCACGGTGGCCGTGGCTTGGACGAGGACCTGATCAACACCTGCAATGCCTTGGGCAGCTGTGGGCTCGATCCGGATGTGACGGTCATCTTCGACCTGGCTCCCGAGGTGGCCCTCTCGCGCGCGACCAAGGGAGGGGCCGATCGCCTCGAGGGAGAGGGCCTCGCCTTCCAGCACCGCATCCGCGCGGCGTACCAGCGCCTCGCGGAGAAGGAGGCCACGCGCGTCCGTGTGGTCGATGCGGATGGTGGCGTGGACGAGGTCTATGCGCGCCTGGTCGCCTGCCTGTCGGACGTGCTGCCCCAGCTGCGTGATGGCGAGGGCAACTGATGTCCTCCGCTCCCGTGCCCATTCCTCCGGTACTCAACGTCCTCGACGAGCAGCCAACCGTGCGCGACTTTCTCGCGCGCGCCTATGCGGACGGGAAGCTCTCGCTCGCCTACCTCTTTCTGGGCGCTCCGGGTTCGGGCAAGATGGAGGCGGCAATAGCGCTAGCCCAGCTCATAATATGTTCCGAAGGCGGCTGTGGCAGCTGTGACGAGTGCCGACGCGTGCGCAACCGCACTCACCCCGACGTGCGCGTCGTGGAACCCGAGAGTGCTGCAGGTTTCCTGGTCGAGCAGGTACGTGAGCTGATCGAAGACACTTCGCTCGCACCGGTGCGCGGCTCGGCCAAGGTCTACATCCTCACAAACGTGGGACTCCTGCGCCGAGAGGCGGCAAACGCCCTGCTCAAGACCATCGAGGAGCCGCCCCCTGGCGTGAGCTTCATCCTCATCGGACGTACGGTCGACTCCATCCTGCCCACCATTGTCTCGCGCTGTCAGCGGATACCCTTCAAGATCGTGACTCCGGGTGTGGCGGCGCGCAAATTGGAGCTTGAGATCGGTGCGAGCGGGGATGAGGCGCGCGTTGCCCTTGCCGTGGCCGGCACGCCCGACCGTGCGCGTGAGTTCCTGCAGTCTGCAAATCGTCGCCAGGTGCGCAGGCTCATGGTGCGCACTATCGGCGAGCTCGCCCGCGACGACGAGTGGGACGTGCTCTGCTCGGCGCGCGCTCTGGTGGAGGCAGTCTGGATGGCCGTGGGCAGGCCCGTCCCAAAGGCTCGCGGCAAGGCGAAGAACCGCGAGAAACCTGAGGACCCGGTGAAGATTGCCCTAGAGGAGCGCATCGCCGGCAAGGAGGACTACCTCTCTCGCGGAGCAATCACGCAGATTGAGAAGACCGTCAAGCGCGAGCTTACCGCAAAAGAGCGTTCGGGTATGATGGAAGCACTCGCAGTTGCCGAATCGCTCATCCGTGATGTGCTGACGCTCTGCGAGGACGTACCCACGCCCATCGTCAATAGGGATGTCGCCGATGCCGTAGAGCGCATTGCCGCAGGCACCTGCACCGGCGGTGCGGTACGGGCGCTCGAAGCCGTGGCGCGCGCCGCCGACGACATCGCGCATAACGTGAATCCACAGCTGGCCTTTGAGGTCATGCTTCTGCGTGTCAAGGAGGCACTCGCATGCCCACCGTCATCCCGGTGAAGTTCAAATATGCCGCGCGCGACCTTTGGTTTGATCCAATGGACACCGGCGCCCAAGAGGGAGACCATGTCATCTGCTCCACGGAGCGAGGGGACGAGATAGGTCTCGCCACCATGGATGCCATCGAGATGGACGATGAGCGTCTGCACGACACCATCGGTGACGCCACGCTCAAGCCCGTGCTGCGCATCGCCGACGACGATGACCTCGACCATGCCGAGGAGCTTGCCGAACGTGGTGACGAGGCGTTCCCCGTGTTCCGTCGATTGGTGGCAGAGTCCGGTCTGGACATGAAGCCCGTTGGCGTCGAGTTCATCTTCGGCGGCGGCAAGGCCGTGTGCTACTTCTCTGCCGAGGAGCGCGTGGACTTCAGGCAGCTCGTGCGCGACCTCTCGCGAGAGCTGCACGAGCGCATCGACATGCGCCAGATCGGTGTGCGCGAGGAGGCGGCCATCATCGGCGGCTTTGCCCACTGTGGCCAGGAGCTTTGCTGCGCGCGCTTCGGAAAGCAGTTCGAGCCCGTGTCCATCCGCATGGCAAAGGAGCAGGACCTTCCGCTCAACTCTGCCAAGATCAGCGGAGCCTGCGGTCGCCTGATGTGCTGCCTGCGCTACGAGTTCGAGGCGTATCGCGACTTCAAGAGCCGTGCGCCCAAGCGCAACGCCGTGATCGAGACCCCGCTTGGCAAGGGCAAGATCATCGAGTACGACACCCCCAAGGAGCAGATCTGCCTGCGTCTCGAGAACGGCAAGCAGGTGCGTGTCGCCCTCGCCGAGATGGAGACCTCCGAAGCCGCCGTCAAGAAGTCTCAGGAACTCAACTGCCCCTGCCGCCCCGACACGGTGACGCGCGCCTCCCTGGACAAGCTCGAGTCGCCCGAGATCAAGATGGCCTTGGCTGAGCTCGATCGCCAGATGGGCGTCGTCCCCGACGAGAGCTTTGACGAGTCGGACATCTTCGTCGAGACCAAGCCCCGCCGCAGGCGCCGCAAGTCCTCTGGCGAGAGCCAGGAGAATGCACCTTCGCAGAAGCCGACGCTCGCCGCAGAGAAGGCGGAGCCTCAGGCGAGCGAGCCTGCCCCCAGCAGGTCACGTCGCCGCCGTCGCAGCGTGGAAGGCGACACCCCGACTGCACCCGCTCGCGTGGAGAGCACCCTCGCAGATGAGGGAACCAGCACCTCGACCACAAGCTCGCGCCGTCGCAGGCGCCATCACGTGAGCGCGGGCGAGCAGGCGAACGCTCCTAAGGCAAAGCCCCAGGCTCAGGGCCAAGAGGCTCAGCCGGAACGCCCGCGAGGCATGCAGCCCAAGCGTCGCCGTCGTCCTGGTGACAAGGGAGGGGCAGCCACGCAGCAGGCCGAGCAGACGCCGAAGAAGAAGTCCGCGCCCAAGCACAAGGCGCCGGCACCACAAAAGGCCAGGCAGCAGCCAAAGGATGCTGCCGTGCAGCCGGATGGCCAGCAGCCCAAGCCCAAGCGCC
>CAMYZR010000074.1 GCA_947303905.1 uncultured Atopobiaceae bacterium | reverse complement strand
CTGGGGGGCGGGGGCCTGCCTGGGCACGGCTTGCTGCACCTGTCGCGGCTGGGGCTGCGGAGCTGGCTGTGGCCGTGTTTGAGGGGCGGCCTGCGGAGCCGGAGCCTGCCACTGTGGGACAGCGCGGGTCGGAGACGTGGGCTGCGGTTGACGCTGCTGAGGTGCGGCTTGGACCCTCGGCGCCACCTGTCGAGGTGACGGCTGCTGGGCCACCGGTCGACGCTGAGGCTGAGGCTGGGGCTCGGACTGACGTGGCGGTTCGGGCTGGCGCTGGGGCACTGCCTGCGCCGCTGCCGCTTGGCCCGACTCCTTGGCCATCGAGGCGCTGATGGACGCCGCGACGGACTCCTCGGCAAAGCGCACCTTGCGGGTCTCGAAGATCGAGTTCACCACGGGATCGAGATTGGCGCGCACGTCCGCGCGCTCGAGCATGCGGCATGCGAAACCCGAGCCGTTGGGCAGGCTCACCAACAGGTTGTAGCCGTCATCCAAGACCGCAGTCGACGTCATGAGCAGCGATCCATGCTGGGGGTGGCTCGAGAGCAGGGTGTCCACCACCTGCTTCCAACGACGCTGCAGCTCCCCCTGGTCGAACCCGGAAGCCGCGGTCGCCGGCCTGTCAACGGGAGTCGGCCTTGCCGCTGGCATGGGCTGAGCTGCGGCTGCAGGCTGGGGCTGAGGGGCTGGAGCTGCCTGCCGGGAGGCGGGGCGAGACACGGGCGCCTGCTCGGCCTGACGCTGCTGCGGCATCGGCTGCGGAGTGGCCCTGCGCTCAGGCGCAGCCATCGGCGCCGGGGTTGCCTCCACCGTCTTCTGTGCCGGTCTCTGCGGACGTGGCGCAGGCTCCTCCTCGCGCTCGTGCCAGGCGCCCTCCGGCGCAGAGGCGGCAACGGCGGCACTGTTTACCTGACGCTCCGCGGGCGCTGGTGCTGCAGCTGGAGCAGGCGCGGGCTTGCGGGCAGCCTGCTCCGACAAGGCCACCACCTGACGCTCCAACGTGGCAACGCGATCGGCCAGCGCCTCGAGCGTGAGCTCGGTCTGCGGGCGGGCGATCTTGGTCAGCGCCACCTCAAGCACCAGGCGCTGGTTGGGGGCTATGCGCATCTCCGTGGACGCATCGGAGAGCAGCTCCAGTGCGCGCGCCACGCGATCAACCGACCCAAAGGCCTTGGCCTCGCGCGAGATGGCGGGCAGCTCGTCATCGGCAGCCTGCACCGATCCCGACGCGGCGCCGATCGCGGCGACGACGTAGACGTCGCGCAGGCGTCCGGCCAGCGCGCGTGTGAACTGCAGCAGGTCGCGACCGACCTCCACGAGGCTCTCCACCTGCGCAAAGAGTGTGGGCACGTCGCGGTTGGCCATGGCCAGGCTCATGTGCTCGAGCGTCGATGCAGAGACCTCGCCCAGCACGTCGCGGGCCACGTCGACGCTGATCTGCCCACCGCCGGAGACAGAAAGTTGCTCCAGCTCGGAGATGGCGTCACGCATGCCGCCGCGCGCATGGCGCACCACCAGGTCGAGGGCCTCTGGGTCGTAGCCAAAGCCCTCGCGCTCGCAGATGTAGGCGAGGCGCTGCTGGATGTCAGAATTGCTGATGGCGTGGAAGTCAAAGCGCTGGACGCGGCTGAGGATGGTCTCGGGAATCTTTTGCGGGTCTGTCGTGCACAGAACGAAGACCACGTGTGCCGGCGGCTCCTCGAGCGTCTTGAGCAGCGCGTTGAACGCCGCCGTGGTCAGCATGTGGACCTCGTCGATGATGTACATCTTGTACGGTGCGCGCACGGGGGCAAAGCTCACGCGACTGATGATCTCCTCGCGCACGTTGTCCACACCGGTACGGCTCGCGGCGTCCAGCTCGTAGACGTCGGGATGCTCGCCGGACGCGATGAGTTGGCACTGCTCGCAGGTGCCGTCGGGCAGATGCCCGGCACCCTGCTCGCACATCAGGGCCTTGGCCAGCAGACGGGCCATGGTGGTCTTGCCGGTGCCGCGCGGCCCGCAGAAGAGATACGCGTGGCTGGTGCGCCCCTCCATTACGGCGCGCTCGAGCGTGGTGACCACGTGCGTCTGACCGACGACGTCGGCAAAGGTCTGTGGGCGGTATTTTGTGTAGAGCGATTCCATGAGTGCCTCCGGGCCGTTCACGTGAACCTCAAGTATACGGCACTGGGGCGACACGAACGGGAAGGAGGCCTTTTCATTGGCAATAAGGCAAAAGAAGCCGCCTGCCTTGGCAGATGCCGCGTGAGACCTACAGGCCGGCCTCCTGGAGACGGTCGACGATCTGCTGGAGCGTCATGCGGTTTGCAAAGAGCTGCTGGTAGGTGGCCGTGCGAGTCTTGCTCTCGGCCTTGAGCTCCGCAAGCTGCGCCTCGGTCTGGGAAAGCTCCGAGCGCACCTTGTCGGCAAACAGGTCGTAGCGCTCGAGGCGGCGCTGGTCAGCACCCTCCATGGCTAGGCCTTCTTGCCCTTGTTGAGCTGGCTGCGCACCAGGCCCACCACCGTGGGAATCACGCTGACGGCGATGATGCCCAGGATGAGCAGCTCAAAGTGCTCCTGCACAAAGGGAATGCCGCCAAAGAAGTAGCCCAGCAGGATGAACAGCGTAGACCAGGTGATGCCGCCCAGGATGTTGAACATAAAGAAGTTGTGCCACTTCATGCCGCCCATGCCCGCAAGGAAGGGCACGAAGGTGCGGATGAACGGGAAGAAGCGCCCGAGGAAGATGGCGAGGTTGCCCCACTTGTCGAGGAACTCCTCGGACTTCTCGATGCGCTCGGGCGTCATGGCCTTGACCTTGCCGGAGCGGATGATGCGCTGGCCAAAGTAGTGGCCGATGAAGAAGTTGCACTGGTCACCGAGGATGGCGGCAGCCCATGCGACCGCGAGCAGGGCGATGATGTTGAATCCGCCGCCCTGGGCAAAGAATCCCGAGGCAAAGAGCAGGGAGTCGCCCGGCAGAAACGGGAAGAAGACCACACCCGTCTCGATGAAGATGATCAGGAACACAAAGCCGTACGCGGCGAGCGGGCCTGCGGCAATCCAGCCCGCGATCGCAGTGCGGGGGTCACGGAGCAGGTCCATGATGAAGTTTACGAAGCCCATGGTGATCCTTACGGTCGAAGACCTACAGGCACGATGTCGAGACATAAGTCGAGCGCGCTGGATGGGAACGGGTGCCCGTCAGAGGCTCCTTATGGCTGCTGCCTCCCGGCCCTGACCAGGTTCGGAACATGTCGTCACCCGAACCCATCCAACGCGCTCGAAGAAGAACTATAGCAGAGGTGCCATGGCGTCATCAAATGCGCACGTATAAGCATGCATAAACTGTGGACGCACAGAAGACGGGCGCCTGTCCCCTGCTTCCCTAGTAGCCCAAGGCCTGGAGAATGAACATGATGATGGTCAGCACCGTGACGGCCACGATCGTGAACCAGGTGAAGATGTTCCATAGGCGGGAGTTGGCGTAGCGCCCCATCACGTGACGGTCGCTGGCGATGCCAACCATGAACACCAGCAGCACCGGGAGCAGCACGCCGTTGATCACCTGCGCGGCCATCATGATGCCGAACAGGTTCACGTTGGGCAGTAGTACCACCACAGCCGAGATGATCAGGATGGCCGTCAGGATGCCGCGATAGGCCGGAGCCTCCTGCCAATCGCGGTCGCTTCCGCGCTCCCAGCCAAAGGCCTCGCAGATGGCGCTGGAGGTGATGCCGGGCAGCACGCAAGCCGCTAGGAACGATGCGCCCGTGAGGCCCGCTCCAAACAGCACCTCGGCGTAACGGCCCGCCAGCGGCGCCAATGCGGCAGCCGCATGCTCGGCGCTCTCCACCGCGATGCCCGCCGGATAGAGCACCGCGCCAGTCGTCAGGATGATGAACCAGCTGATGATGCTCGCCACAACGGCACCAGTCACCACGTCGACGCGCTGGTAGGGCAGGTCGTCCTCGTGGGCGTTCTTCTCCACCACGTTGCTCGTGCCCAGGAAGAGCATCCACGGCGCGATGACGGTACCGACGCTTGCCACCAACAGCGACACGTAGCGCGTGCCGCCCTGGATGTGCGGCACCAGCGTGTGGTAGAAGGCGCTCCCCCAGTCGGGGCCAACCATCACGCCCGCGATGATGTAGGTGACAAACACGCAGGCAATGGCCAGAAGCACCTTCTCGATGCGCTCGTAGCTGCCGCTCATGGCGATGAGCCAGACAATGAGCGCCGCGATGGGCACGCTCACGTAGGTGGGCACGCCAAAGAGCCCCATGGCCGAGGCGATGCCGGCGAGCTCGGAGAGGGTGACGGTGGTGTTGGACACCAAAAGCGCCAGCATTGCGAGGGCAGACAGGCGCACGCCATACTGCTCGCGGATGAGCGAGGCAAAGCCCTTGCCCGTCACGCAGCCCATGCGCGAGGCGGTCTCCTGCGCCACAATGAGCAGGAAGCACATCACCGGGATGGTCCAGAGCTGCGTGAATCCGAAGAGCGAGCCGGCTGTCGAGTAGGTTGCCACGCCGCCGGCATCCGCGCCTGCGAGCGCGGTCACTAGGCCGGGACCCATGGCTGCCAGCACGTGACGAGGGTCGAGCTTCTGACGAGGCGGGCGCTCCTGCGCGCGACGATTCTTGCGTGCCATGGCTACCACGCCCAAATCTTGATGAGGCAAGCCGCCAGAACGAAGACTGCCAGCGCCATGGCCATACCCGTGCCACGCAGGAACACGCCACTGGTGTCCTTGCCCTGGCGGTCGCTCGCGCGCAGCGACAGCAGGTACAGCGGGGCCGTCACGAAGGAGACGACCACCGAGCAGGCAGCAGCTTTGAATCCGCACTCGATCGGCTCGAGGAAGGGCACGTACCACGGAATGAGCGTGGCCTGCTCGACCTGATCCGGATCGATCACGATGCTGCGCACGCCCCAGAAGAGCAGCATGACCACAACGGCGAAGATGGCCGAGACGATCACGCCCTTGACGGCAAAGCCCAGCAGCGTGGGGGC
Source organism: uncultured Atopobiaceae bacterium (assembly GCA_947303905.1). Taxonomy (GTDB): domain Bacteria; phylum Actinomycetota; class Coriobacteriia; order Coriobacteriales; family Atopobiaceae; genus UBA1367. The sequence continues at coordinate 1,837 of CAMYZR010000074.1, read as the reverse complement.
GTCCTCGTCATCCTCGTCGTACTCGAGGAAGCTGTTGATGACGTAGTGGATCATCGCGTCAGCGCCGCGCAGGGCAACGGGCAGCGCAAACGCAATCGCCACGCTCTCCATGTCCATGCCAGGCCAGACGGCCGCCAGCACGCCACACGCCACCACGCCGATGGCCCAGAAGAAGAGCCACATCTCGCTCGATAGCAGCTGCACGAGCAGGCCGCCACGCTCGTCGGAATTGGCGCCTGTGGGAGAGCCGGCAATCTGCAGGTCCTCCTCGTGCTCCTCCTGCAGGACCTCGAGTGCGTCGTCCACCGTGACGATGCCGAGGATGCGTCCCTCGTCATCCACGACGGGCATCTGGAGCAGGTTGTACTTGGCGATGTCCTCCGCCACGTCCTCCTGGTCGTCCTCGGGACTGGCCGTGATGGGCTCGCTGGTGGCAAGCGTGGAGAGCAGCGTCTCGGGATCGCTGGTCAGCAGCTCGAGCAGGGTCACGACGCCGGTCAGGCACTTGTCCTCGTCCACCAGGTACACGTAGCGGACGCTCTCGAAGCCTGCCTCGAGCGCACGAAGGGCGTCCACCGCATCCGCCACGGTGCCCCGCTCGTCCACGGCCACAAACTCCTGCGTCATGATGCGGCCCGCGGTGTCCTCGCGGTAGCCCAGCAGCTGCGTGATGGCCTTGCGGTCGTTGACGCCCATCAGCGAGAGGAGCTTCTCGGCGCGCTCGTAGTCGAGCTCGGACACCAGCTCGGCCGCGTCGTCGGGGTCCATCTGGGACAGGACGCGACTCGCCGCCGCATCCTCCATGTCCGAGACCAGCGTTGCCGCGAGCTCGTCGTCGTCCAGCTCGGTCACGGCCTCTGCAGCCATCTCGTCGTCGAGCTGGGCAAACACCTGGCCGCGCAGACGCGGGTCGAGCCGCTCGATGATGTCGGCGATGTCGGCGGGGTGCAGCTCGTCCAGCGTCTTGTGGCTCACGGAGAGCTTCACGTTGGAGAGGTCGCGCTCCAGCAGGTCCATGTAGTTCCAGGCGATGATCTTCTCCTGGATGGGATGGCCCAGGGCACGAGCGCCGCGACAGACCACCGTCTCCAGCGCTGGCGAGATGGAGCGCAGAAGCCCGCGCGAGCCCACCTCGGCGCCAAGCAGGCGCAGCTGCGAGGAGCTGGTGTCGGAGAGCTTGAGGTCGTTTACGCGCACGACGCGCATGCCGCGCGTGTCGACGATCTGCTTGTTCAGCAGGTCGCGCGCGACGAGCACCTCGTCGGGCTGCAGGTACGAAAAGCGGATGTCGGTGGCCACGACCTTGAGCGAGACTTCGTCCTCGTCAAAGTCGTCCACGTACTTGCGCCAGCTGATCATGAGCGGAGTGCGGCCGGGACCCTCCACCGCAAGCGCCGTGACGCGCGGAAAGACTTCGCCGGTGGCGATGCCCAGGTCGCTCACGCGACCGACGCGCTCGCCATCGCTGTCATAGACGGGGTTCCCCAGCAGCTGGGATAGGTAGATCATGCGAACTCCTCTGTTGGTCGGACGGGTGGCGTCGCATGAGCGCCGCCCGCGGGCTATGGGCTACCCCACGGCACCGCCAACGAGGCACCGAGGGGTCATCGACTGTGAGGTCGAGGTTTCATCAAAGACCCTTCTCCTGGTGATAGGTGACCCCAATGGTCGCGCAATAAGCTATTGTACACATTTTTGGTGATACAACGCATAAAACGACAGGAACATACCTACGCGTATACGCGCGTGCAACGCACGGTGTGGCGCGCCTGGCTGTCGGGGGTGCAGGTAAAGAGGCTCAGGTCCTCCGCCCTGAACAGCCGGTCCTTTCTGTATT
>CAMYZR010000073.1 GCA_947303905.1 uncultured Atopobiaceae bacterium | reverse complement strand
CGAAGCCGTTCTTCTCGAAGCAGTCCTGCAGGGCCAGCGAGTTGATGACGGTTGCGAGCATGCCCATGTTGTCACCCTGGGCACGGTCCATTCCCTCTGCGGCGCCCTCGAGGCCACGATAGATGTTGCCGCCACCGACGACCACGGCGATCTCGACACCGTCATCATAGGCGGGCTTCAGTTGCTCGGCAATTCTCTGCGGCACCTCGGGATCGATGCCAAAATACCTGCTGCCCATGAGGGCCTCACCAGAGAGCTTAAGCAGCACGCGCTTGTACTTGTACTCAGCCAAGAATCCTCCTCAAGTCTATGCCGCAGTGCGGCATGTACATCTAGTTGAGTTTAGCAAAGGGTTCCCCATAGCCCGTCGGCGACGGCGTGAGCAGACATCAACACCATCTGAGAGGTCTATAGGGGCATAACAAAGGGCCGACACGCGATGCGCGTCGGCCCTCTTAGCTACTAGTGCGGGATTTACTCCTCGCCGAAGTTGAAGCGGACGAAGGAGACGATCTTGATGTCGTCGCCGACCTCCTTGGAGATGGAGGCATCGAGCGCGCAGACGGACACGGTGCCGTCCATGACGGCGGCCTGCTCGGTAAGGGCGCGCTCCTGGAAGAACTTCTTGAGGCGGCCGTTGACGATGCCATCCCAGAACTTCTCGGGACGACCGGAGTCGGCAGCCTGGGCGCGGTAGATCTCACGCTCGTGCTCGATGGTCTCCTCGGGGATGTCCTCGCGGCGAGCGGAGATCGGGTCGGAGGCGATGACCTGCATGGCAACGTCGTGCGCGAAGGTCTTGAAGGTCTCGTTTGCGCCGGTCTCGGCGTTGGCGAGCTCGAAGACGACGATGTCGGCATGCTTGCCGTCGTGGTGGATGTAGCAGGAGAGGGAGCCATTCTCGGCGACGACGCGCTTGAAGCGGACGACCTTCTGGTTCTCGCCGATGACGAAGATGCTCTCCTTGATGGCGTCCTCGACGGTGTTGCCGTCGAGCGTGCAGGCCATCAGGGCGTCGATGTCGGCGGGGTCGTTCTCGGCGACGACCTTGGCGAGGTCGGAGACGAAGCCCTTGAACTTGGCGTTGGTGGCGACGAAGTCGGTCTCGCAGGAAACCTCGATCAGAGCGCCGACGGTGCCGTCCTCGGAGATGTAGGCGCCGATGGTGCCCTCGTTGGTGTCGCGGCCGGCCTTCTTGACGGCCTTGGCGAGACCGTTGACGCGCAGAACGTCGATGGCCTTCTCGATGTCGCCGTCAGCCTCGACGAGAGCCTTCTTGCACTCCATCATGGGGGCGTCGGTGATCTGACGGAGCTCCTTGACCATAGCGGCGGTAACCTGAGCCATAGGTGTGTTCCTTCCTATCGGAATGTCAATAACGTAAGTAGCTCTGGGACGTGCGAGAAGTTACTCGGCTGCGGGGGCCTCGACCTCGACGGCAGGGGTGGTCTCGCCGGAGGTCATCTCCTCGACGGAGATCTGCTCCTTGCCAGCGCCAGCCAGGACGGCGTCAGCGACGAGCTCGCACATCAGGTTGACCGAACGGATGGCGTCGTCGTTGGCAGGGATGCCGTAGTCGACAACGTCGGGGTCGGAGTTGGTGTCGAGTAGGCCGACGACAGGGATGTGCAGGCGGTTGGCCTCCTTGATGGCGATCTCCTCGCGCTTGGTGTCGACGACGAAGATGGCCTGCGGAAGGGTGTGCATGTCGCGGACGCCACCGAGGTTGCGCTGGAGCTTCTCGAGCTCCTTGGTGAGCACAGCCTGCTCCTTCTTGCCGCGGGCAGCCATGCGGCCGTCCTCGACCATGGCCTCGAGCTCCTCCATGCGGTCGATGCGGGAGCGCATGGTTACGAAGTTGGTGAGCATGCCGCCGAGCCAGCGCTGGTTGATGAAGGGCATGTCGCAACGGCCGGCCTGTGTGGCGATGGCCTCCTGGGCCTGCTTCTTGGTGCCGACGAACAGGACGCTGCCGCCCTTGGAGGCGGTGTCCTTGAGGAAGCTGTAGGCGCGGTCGGCGTCGATGACGGTCTGCTTGAGGTCGAGGATGTAGATGCCGTTGCGCTCACCGAAGATGTAGGGCTTCATCTTGGGGTTCCAGCGACGGGTCTGATGACCGTAGTGGCAGCCAGCCTCGAGCAGGGTACGGATATTGATCTTCACAGCCATGTTCTAACCTCCTGTGGTTGGTCCTCCGCGCGGGGTCAACCCCCTGAGCCACCCGAGACTCGGCTGTGTGCCCCGGGCACCGCGGCCTTGGGGTCACCCGCGCGTGCGAATTTCTGCTGTACGGATGCACAGCAATCCAGAAGTATACCAACTTCTTGCGATTCCTGTCGAGCGCAATCTGTCTGGATGCAAGCTCCACAAGAGAGCCTCGACAGAGATCGGGATATCGGGCCTATTCGCCTCGCGGATGAGCCTGGCGAGTGGCCTCCTTGAGCCTCTCCACCGACAGGTGCGTGTAGATCTGCGTCGTGGCAAGGCTCTCGTGGCCAAGGAGCTCCTGCACGCTGCGGAGGTCCGCCCCTCCCGAGAGCAGCTCGGTCGCATAGGTGTGGCGCATCGCATGGGGTGTCACCCCAGCCTCGATGCCTGCCAGGCGCGCATGCCGCTCGAAGCACGTGCGAAGGGCATCTGCCGTCATGCGGTTGCCGCGCACCGAGACGAACAGCGCACCAGTGGCCTCTCCCCTCTTCCTGCGCGCGCAGAGGTGGGGTCTTGCGTCTTCGACATAGCGTCGAACGGCTGCCAAGGCACGCTCGTACACGGGCACCACGCGCTCCTTCGATCCCTTGCCGAAGAGCCTGACCTGCGCCTGTGCCACATCGATGTCGGACACGTTGAGGCGAGATACCTCCGAGATGCGAGCGCCCGTCGCGTAAAGGAGCTCGATGAACGCCCAGTCGCGCAAACCCTCGGGCGTAGACGTGTCGCAGGACTCGACGAGTGCGCCCACGTCCGCATCGCTCATCGTGCGCGGGAGGGTCTTGGCGATCTTGGGACTCGCGAGGGCCGCCGCCGCGTCCCCCGTTACCCGCCCTTGGCTGATCAGCCACTTGTAGAGGCCACGTATCGCCGAGAGGTGACGGTTCACCGTGCGCGTCGAGTACCCCGCTCGGGTCAGCTCTGCAAGGTATCTCCTGAGGGACCTGTGGCTTATGCTGGCAGCGTCTATCCCCTCCCTGCGAACCCAAGCGAGGTATGCATCGATGTCGGTGCCATACGCGCGCATGGTGTTCTCGGAGAAGTTCCTCACACCCGCAAGGTATGAGATGTACTCGTGGGCATCGTCCTCAAATGCCTGTTGGGCGCGCTCGCGCTCCTCGACGCTCATGCACGTCCGCCCTGAGCCACGTCGAACAGATCCGAGCGCGCGGCAATGCACTCCGCGATGTCCTTCTTTGCGCGTGCGGCATACGCGGCATAGCGCTCGCCCTTGCGCATGCGCCTTCCCTCGAGGGGCGGCACGAGGCCAAAGTTGACATGCATCGGCTGATAGGGATCGGTCTCGGGGTCGGTCGCGTAGGAGACCAGCGCCCCAAAGGCCGTGGTGTCAGGCAGCGTGAGGCGGTCGAGCCCCCTGAGGTCGGCGTAGGTGTTGACCGCAGCGAACAGGCCAGACGCAATCGCCTCCACATACCCCTCCGTGCCCGTGATCTGGCCAGCCAGCCTGACGCCTGTCCCCGGAACCGCAAAGCTCCTGTCGAGCACGCGAGGCGAGTCCACAAACGAGTTGCGGTGCATGACGCGATACCTGAAGAACTCGGCATGCTCGAGGCCGGGGATGAGCCTGAAGACTCGCGCCTGCTCGCCCCAGGTAAGATTGGTCTGGAACCCCACCAGGTTATACGCCGTGGCATGCGCGTTCTCTGGCCTGAGCTGCACGACGGCCCATGGGCGCCTTCCCGTACGGGGGTCGGCGAGGCCCACGGGTTTGAGCGCACCAAACCGCAAGGTGTCATGCCCCTTGCGGGCAACCTCCTCGACGGGCTGACAGGCATTGAACAGGTCGGTCTCCTCGAACTCCTTGGAGACCACGCGCTTTGCGGCAATGAGCTCATCGTAGAACCGGTCGTATTCCTCGCGGTTCATGGGGCAGTTGAGGTAGTCCCCCAGCCCCTCCTCGTAGCGCGACTGGCTGAACACTATCTCGCGGTCGATCGTCTCGGCATCGACGATGGGAGCCGCGGCATCGTAGAAGGACAAGTGCTCCATGCCGACAAGATCGCAGAGCGAGGAGAAGAGCGCGGGCGAGCAGAGCGGGCCAGCCGCGATGACGCACGGGCCCTCCGGGACCGCCGTCACCTCCTCGCGAACGAGCTCGATGAGCGGATCGTCCTCCACCTCCTGCGTCACGAGTCGCGAGAAGACCGTCCTGTCGACGGCCAGAGCCCCGCCCGCAGGCACCGCGGCCTCGTGAGCCGCCCTGATGAGATGCGAGCCCATAGCCTTGAGCTCGTACTTGAGCAATCCCGCGGCACTCTCCTCGCGGAGCGACTTGAGCGAGTTGGAGCATACGAGCTCCGCCAGGGCGTCGGTATGATGGGCTGGGGCGTTGCCGCCGGGCCTCTGCTCCACGAGCCTCACGCGTATCCCACGGTCCGCCAGCTGAAGCGCGCACTCGCTTCCGGCCAGACCGCCTCCGACAACCGTCACCATATCCTTGGCCACGCTCCACGCTCCCTTCGCCATACATGTCAGTCTTCCATTCTAGCGCCCAGAAGGGCTTCTTTCGTTGGGGCGTAACGCCCGTCCGGAAGCCTCGTGACCATACCAGAGGCCTCGTAGTCGGCAAGGTAGCGCAACACGGCCAAAGGTTCCTCACCGAGGCTGTGGGCGAGGTCGTCGGCACGCATGGGGCTTGCGACCAGCGCTGACACCAGGCGGTTTCGCGGCGTGGCAAGGCGCTCCTGCACGAGTCTGAGCACCCCAAAGTCACGCGAGATGAGCATCTCCAGGTCTGCCTCCGAGCACACGATGCTCCCGCCATCGCGAATCAATGCGTTGGCTCCCTGCGATTCCGGCGAGACGATCGATCCTGGGGCGGCATAGATCTCCCTTCCGAGCTCCGCAGCGGCCAGCGCTGTGCTCGAGGTTCCCGACCTCAGCCCTGCCTCGCAGATAAGCAGCGAGTGAGAGAGTGCCGCGATTATGGTGTTGCGCTGCGGGAAGCATCCCCTGCGCGGCGTCTGTCCCCAGGGGACAAGGGCCACCACCGCCCCACCCTGCTCCACGGCACGCTCGAAGACGTCGTGCGACGTGCGCGGATAGACCGTGTCCGCGCCCACGCCCGAGACCACGATGGTCTTTCCTCCGGCATCGAGCGCTCCGCGTGCTGCAGCCGCGTCGCATCCCATCGCCCCGCCGGAGACGAGCGTTATCCCCGACTCAGCAGCAATGCGTCCCGCCATGGAAGCCACCGCAAGTCCATACGGCGTGGCCCTGCGCGCCCCTATGACCCCGAGGCCCATGTCGGCCAACACCTCCGGGTTGCCCCGCCCGTAGATGACCTTGGGCGGACGCTCGAGGTCCAGCACGCTTCTCGGATAGTGTTCGTCTCCAGGGCGAAGCTCCCAAAGCGGCTCCTTGCGCAATGTCTGGTCAGCCATGTGCCCTCCCTCGATACGAGCATGCCTCCACGATGTCGTCGCGCGTCACCAGCTCGTGGTGCTCGATGTCCGCGATCGTGCGCGCCACGCGCGATACGCGCGCGATCGTCCTGCCTCCCATGCTCAGGCGCGACGCGATGGTCTCGAATGCCACGCGCGCAGCCGGCTCCATCGACATGGCCATGCTCGACTTCTTTCGTCCCTTCCTGCGATGGGCGGCAAACTCGCGACCAGAGAGCACGAGGTCCGCCATCTCCTGCGAGCTCATCCCCGATCCGCCCTCGATGACCTTGGAAGAGGCGGGCCTGGCGACATCGATGTGCATGTCGATGCGATTGACCAGCGGACCTCCCATGCGCGCCTGATAACTCTCGACGCGAGCTGGCGCGCACGTGCAGGGATGCCCCGGGTCGCCCAGGTGCCCGCAGGGACAGGGATTTGCCGCGGTCACGAGCATGAAGTCGCAGGGAAAGACGTAGGTTCCCTCAGCCCTTGAGAGGCGTACGCAGCCGTCCTCCATGGGCTGCCTGAGAGACTGGAGGACGTTGTTGGCAAACTCGGGCAACTCGTCCAGAAAGAGCACGCCCCGATGCGCGAGAGACACCTCTCCTGGGGTGACGGGACGCCCGCCGCCGAGAAGGCCGGCCATCGATATCGAGTGGTGCGGCGCCCTAAAGGGCGGCTCTCCCCGCTCGACTCCCGACGACTGCTGCCCCGCGACCGAATGGATGAGGAGGGCCTCCTCGCGCGAGCGCTCGTCGAGCGGGGGCAGTATGGTGGGCAGCCTGCGCGCGAGCATGGTCTTGCCAGCCCCAGGTGGCCCAACCATCATGGTCTTACCGGCACCTGGGGGACCGACCATCATGATGCCGTGTCGTCCTGTGGCGGCAATCACCATGGCGCGCTTCGCTATCTCCTGGTCGCAGACGTCACGATAGTCGAGCGCAGGTGGGACGCGTTGCCCGGAATCCCCAGGCGGCTTCCTTGTGACATGCTCGTTGTCCAAGCTCTCCACACCAAGCCGCATGCGCCCTAGGCTGTCGATTGCCCTTCTGTCGCAGGTGCCTCGTATCGTCCCACCCGCACCACGAGCCGACACGAGGGTTAGACCCTGCTCCTTCGCGAGAATCGCGTACGCCATGTCGCCGCGCACCGGGCAGACCTGGCCCTCGAGGCCGAGCTCGCCCACAAACAGGCATCCGTCGAGCCCGGCGGTCGGAATCTGCCCC